>CAZFQF010000029.1:0-10119 GCA_964520725.1 uncultured Muribaculaceae bacterium
AAAGAAGTTAAAACAGAAGAAGTAACTCAAGATTTAACTAAATTAACAGTTGCTAAATTAAAAGATATTGCAAAAGAAAAAAATATTGAAGGCTATACTTCAATGAAAAAAGCAGATTTAATTAATGCTTTAAATAACTAGGACAAACCACTAGTTATTTTTTTGCTCCAAAATATTTTTTATCAATAAGCTATCTAATTGCAGACCGATTTTCTTAACAATTAAAAAAAGATAAGATATATTAAAGATAATAAAATAAAGAGAAAACAACAGATGTTAGAACCAAAAGATATATTATTATTTAACTTTAAAACATACCAGTAAAATGGTATATTTTTTATAAATATAATTTGTTATAATAAATTTGAAACTTTTTTGTAAAAATTAGGGATTAATATAGTGAGGATGATATTATGTTTAAACAAAAATATTTGAATTTTTTTGAAATAGTTTATAAAAAAACATATGATAGAACCCTTAATTATATAGTTTTAAACTGCCGAGATATGGATGA
The DNA here is from genome assembly GCA_964520725.1 of uncultured Muribaculaceae bacterium. GTDB lineage: Bacteria > Bacillota_I > Bacilli_A > RF39 > UBA660 > DUUS01. The sequence goes on from CAZFQF010000029.1 coordinate 515, forward strand.
TGTCAATGATATTGTTCAGGATACTTATATTGAATTATATAAAATAATATATAAGAAAAAAATCACTAGTTTAGATAATCCAAGTGCTTATGTGATTGGAATTGCGAAAAATAAACTAAAAAAATATTATAGTTTTAAATATAAATTTAATAATATTTCTTTGTTTTCCGGCAATGACTCTGAATTAATCGATTTTGCTAAATCAGATATTAATATTGAAAATATTATTATTACTGAAAACAATATGGAAAATATCTGGTTGTTTTTAAAAAAGAAGAAAGCTATTGTTGGTAAGATATTTTATTTTCACTATTATTTGGATATGACAATTAAAGAAATATCTGAAGAATTACAAGTTAAAGAATCAACAATAAAGTCAAACTTATATAGAACATTAAAAGAAATGAATGAGTTATTTGGAAAGGAATAAAGTAAGATGAAAAAAAATATGAAGAGTGTGTTTGAAAATGTATTTAGCAAAGAAAAAAATTATGATCAAATTCTTAATATAATTATTGCTACTAATCAAGAAAAAAAAGAAATAAAAGAGGTAAAATTGCCTAAATACGCTTTAGCAATGGGAATGACAGCGGGAGCAATAACATTAGCATATTTTGCAGGTAAAATGTGGACCAATAATAAATCACTAAATTTGAAAATGAATTAATTGAAAAAGAGGAGTTAATAAAAATGAAATTAAAAGAAATTAAAATAAAAATTAAAAATAATATAGATAAGGTGCGATATGAACATGATGATGCCGCTCCTTGGCTGAAATTTTATGATGAATTAGGTTATCCGAAAACTATTCTTTATCCAAAATGTACAATATATGAGTTACTTGAAAAAACGGTAAGTAAGTATCCTTATAATGATGCTTATGAATATTTCGGTAAAAAAGTTGCTTTTCATGAATTTAATGAAAAAATCTCGAGATGTGCTAAGAGTTTACTTAACATTGGGGTTACACCAGAGGATACAGTAACAATTTTAATGCCTAATACTCCGGAAGGAATAACGATGTTTTATGCTTGTAATATGGTTGGGGCAGTAGCTAATATGGTTCATCCTTTATCTAGTGAAGGAGAAATTGAATTTTGTATTAAGAAATCTAAGAGTAAGTATCTTTTAACATTAGATGCTCTTTATGATAAACTAGTTGCTGTTCAAGATCAAGTACCTTTAGAAAAAGTTATTCTAACTAAAGTTAATGAAAGTATGCCGCCTGTTATATCAAGTTTATTTTGGTTAACTAAAGGGCGGAAGATTAAAATAGAAAATAAATTTGCAGACAATGTTATTGGATGGAAAGACTTCATTTATGAGGGAAGAGATACCGAGTTAATTCGCAGTAAAAAATCTGATGAGGAATTAGCGGTTATTCTTTATAGTGGTGGAACCACAGGAATGCCAAAAGGGGTAATGCATAGTAGTCGTAATTTTAATATTACTGCTACTCAAAATTTATCTATTTGTGATGTGCCTCCAGGAAGTAGTATTCTTAGTATAATGCCAATTTTTCATGGTTTTGGTTTAGCGGTTTGTTTTCATACTTTATTGGTTTCTGGTAGTAAAGCAATAATTATTCCAAAATTTACTCCTGATGAATTTGGTAAACTAATTAAAACATATAAACCAAACTTTATTGTCGGAGTACCAACACTTTTTGAAGCTTTAACTCAAACAAAATTAAGTGATGTTGGTTTATCTTTTGTAACAAATGTTATTAGCGGAGGAGATATGCTTACTCCAGAGTTACAAAAAAGAGTAAATAAATATCTAGAAGAACATGGTAGTAAAACTGAAATTAGAGTAGGATGGGGAATGACTGAGTGTGTTGCTGCAGCAACTGCGACTCCAGTAGGAAATTTTATTCCGGGCAGTATTGGAATTCCATCTCCAGATAATTATATTAAAATTGTAAAACCAGGAACAGAAGAGAATGTTTATTACGATATTGATGGCGAAATTTGTATGCGAGGACCGATTGTAATGTTAGGTTATCTTGATGATTTAGAAGAGACTGCTAATACATTAAGAAAGCACGAAGATGGGTATGTTTGGCTTCATACTGGAGATATGGGATGTATGAATAAAGATGGGATGATATTTTTCAAATCACGCATTAAAAGAATGATAATTTCAGCTGGATACAATGTTTATCCAATGCACGTTGAAAACGTTTTAAATTCCTATCCAGATGTTTTAACTTCAATTGTTGTGGGAGAACCTCATCCATATAAAGGTGAAGTAGTTAAAGCCTTTGTAGTATTAAAGCCAGGGGTTAAAAAAACTGATGATCTTGATACTAAAATAAAAGCGCATTGTAAAAATAATTTATCAAAATATATGTTACCAGCGTCAATTGAATATCGAGATTCTTTACCGCAAACTAAAATTGGTAAAGCAGATTATCGTAATGTGAAATAGAAAGAGAGTGGATTGTTATGAGTAAAAAAAGATTTTTAACTGGGGTTCTAATTGGAGCTACAGCCGGAGTATTACTTGCTCCAAAACCCGGATCTGAAACAAGAGCAGAATTAGCTGAAAAAATTAAAGTTTTTTTAGATAAATTAAAACAAGAAATGTCAGCAATTGAAGATTTTGATGAAATAGGATTTAGCTTAGAAGATAAAATTATAGATATTAAAAACGAATTAGTTAGCTTAGATAAAGAAAAAGTAAAGAAGATAGCTCAAAAACAAGCAGAAAATATTAAAAATCGAGCTGAAGATCTTTATGAAATGGCTAAAGCAAAAGGAACTCCGATATTACAAAAAGCAGCTGATGATATTCGTGAAAAGTCAGCTGAGCTATTGTATAATATGGCGGATAATTTAGAAGCAACTAAGAAGAAACCGATAAAAAAGATTAATAAATGAAAATAATTTTCATTTATTTGAGAATAAGGAGTATAAAAAATGAAAGATCCATTATTATATAAACTACTTCGTCCTATTGTAACTTTGTGGTTTAAGATTGTCTATCGTCCAATCTTTATTAACAATGATATGATTCCCCAAAAAGGAAGAGCAGTTTTGGCTGGGAACCATATAAGTAAAACTGATCTTTTTATTGTAATGGCCGCTACTAAAAGATGTATTAGAGGTGTTGGGAAAGATGAATTATTTAGAGGGTTAGGAAAATATTTTTTTCAAAGTCTTGGTGCAATTCCTGTTAATCGAAGAATAAAAGATAGCAGTGTAGTTCCAGCTTGCGTCAATATCTTAAATCAAGAAGGTTTAGTAGGCTTAATGCCAGAAGGAACTATCAATCGAACTAATAATATAATTATGCCATTTAAAACTGGGGCAGTAAGAATGGCAATTGAAGCCAAAAGTCCGATTATTCCTTTTGCAATTATTGGTCAGGTAAATGAAAAATATAGTTCTTTTCAAAAAAAAGTGAAAATAATTTTTGATAAGCCATATTACCCTGAAACAAATGATTTAAAAACCGAAACAAAAATTTTGGAAGATAAAATAATTAAATTAATAAAAAACGGAAAATAAAAATAAGAATCCTTTCGGGTTCTTATTTCATGATATTTTTAATCTTATTATAAGTTTCTTGAATATCTAATATTGGTTGTTTGTTTTTATAAGTTGGAATAATGTGTAAATGATAATGTTTAATAATCTGATTAATTCCATAATTAGTAGTTACTTTTAAACCATCAGGTTTAAGAGCAACTATTAAATAATTTGCCATTAGTTTAGCAATCTTGTTAATGTGAATAATAATTTTATCATCTAATTCAAAAAAATCTAAATAATGTTTTTTAGGAATTATTAAAAGATGCCCATTACTATTTGGATTAATATCCATAATTACTTTTAAGTTTTCATCTTCATATAAGGTAAAAGCTGGAATTTCATTACTATTAATTTTACAAAAAATGCAGTCCATTTTGTTATCACCATCATAAATATATCATAAAAATAGATTTTTGTGTACATTTTGCCTAGTTCGTGCATAAAGTAAATTGAGGAGTGATAAAGTGGCAAATTTTAAAGAGATAGTTACTAAAGCAGTAATTGGTAAAACTAAAAAAAGTTTTAAAGAGGAATTATCTATTGGAACGGAAGCATCAGTTAATACAGTATTAGGATGCTGGGTAATTAACCACACTTTTAGTGGACATAATGATCAAGGTAAAGTTAATATTGAAGGAAGTTATGATATCAATGTATGGTATTCTTATGACAATAACACTAAAACTAATGTGCTAGTTCGTAATTTCATTTATAAAGATATTGTCAATGTAAGACTTAAAAATGACAATACTTTAGATAATTCTAACGAAATAATAGTCAGAAGTTTAAGTGCACCTTCTGTAACTGATGTTAAAGTTGTAGGTAATTCTATTAAACTTAACGTTGAAAAAGAACTTGGAGTTGAAATAGTTGGAGATATGAAAGTTAGAATTGCAGTTGAAGATGATTATGATGATTATGAAAGAGATGATAGTGAAGTAAAAGAAGAAACAGCAAATATTGAAGTAAATGAAGACTATCTTAACAATGTCAACCAATAATGGTTGACATCCAGTCTTTTTTTTGGTATTATTTATTTATGAAAAAGGAGGCAATAACATGGCTGTAAAATTAAGATTAAAAAGAATGGGAGCTAAACAAAAACCCTTTTATAGAATTGTAGCTGCTGATTCTAGAAGTCCAAGAGATGGAAGATTTATTGAAATAGTAGGTACTTATAATCCCCTTTTAACTGATAACAAAGTAACTCTTGATGAAGAAAAAGTATTAAAATGGTTAAATACTGGTGCAGAGCCAACTGATACAGTAAAAAGCATTTTATCTAATAGTGGAGTTTGGTCTAAGTTCAAAAGTGCTAAACAAAAAACTAAGAAAAGTGAGAAGTAATTATGCATAAAGAATTAATTACCTTTACTGAAAACTTAGTTAAAAATTTAGTAAAAGAACCAGATATGATTAGTGTTAAAGAATTTGGCGGAGATGATGATACAATTCTCCTAGAAATAATTGTCCATGAATCAGATATGGGTTTAGTTATTGGAAGAGCGGGAAAAACTGCTAATGCTATTAGAACAATGGTTCAAGCTTATGCTTATATTCATAAACTAAATCATGTAAAAATAAATATAGATTCCTTTTAAGGAATCTATATTTTTTTGTGATAATAAAATATTAAGATTTGGGGCTAGGTCTTGGTGTTTGTCTTTTCTTTTGATAGCCACTTTTATTTTTGTTTCCGGAAAATTTTCTATTATTATTTTTACTATCTCTATTTTTAGTAAATCTTTTTTTAGAATCATTATTTTGTTTTTTAACTTTAACTGGAGGTTCTCCAGTTAAAGTTATCTGATTGATATTATTTTTTTTAGATAAATTTTCAATTAATATTGAAGCTATTTTTTCTGATCCAAATTCATTTATTAATTCACTTGCAAACTTTTTTGTTTTAGTTGTATCTATTTCAGTTAATCTTTTGTTAATGATATCTAAGATATCTTTATTTCTAGATTCCCATACTTGATCTGAATTCGGAAGATATTTTTCTGTTATTTTAACATTTGTTTCTTTTTCAATTCTTTTGATGTGATTAAGTTCAGTTTCTTTTATAAAAGAATATGATATACCGTGTTTTTTAGCTCGACCAGTTCGACCTACACGGTGAATATAGAATTCTACTTCTTGAGGCATATCAAAATTGTAAACATGCGTAATATCACTAATATCTAAACCTCTAGCAGCTACATCAGTTGCAACTAAAATATTAATTTGTTTTTCTCTAAATTTTTTCATGACAGCATTTCTTTGAGGTTGGGCTAAATCACCATGAATTCCAACTGATTTATAACCACATTTATTAAGTGATTCATTTAGTTCATCAACACGTCTTTTAGTTCTTCCAAATATAATAGCTGATTTAGGACGATCAACATCAAGTAATTTTGTTAAGTTTGTAAACTTTTGATTTTCTTTCATAATCATATAATACTGTTCAATATTCGGAGTAGCTTTTTTATCATCTTTAACACTAATAAAACGATAATCGTTCATAATAGCTTTACTTAAAGTAAGAATTTGTTTAGAAATAGTAGCACTAAATAATAATGTTTGTTTATTCTGAGGAATTTGATTATTAATAATCGTAATATCTTCTTTAAATCCCTCTTTTAACATTTCATCTGCTTCATCTAAAACAAAGTATTTTACATTTTTTAAATCTAATTTTTTACTTCTTAAGTGATCGTTAATTCGACCTAAAGTTCCGACAACGATAGCAGGTTTATTATTTAATTCTTTTATTTGATCTCTAATAGACATCCCACCGACTAAAGTAGCATATGTTGGATGAATATATTTTCCGATTTTTTCTATCTCGGTAATAATTTGCATCGCAAGTTCTCTAGTTGGAGTAACTATTAAACACTGAATATCTTTGGATTTAAAATCGATATTATTTAATAAAGGTATGACAAAAGCTGCTGTTTTTCCAGTTCCAGTTTCCGCTTCACCAATAATGTTTTCGCCATTTAATATAATAGGAATAGTTTGTTCTTGGATCGGCATCATACCTTCGAATCCAATTGCGTTTAATCCTTTTATTATTTTTTCATTTATTTGTAATTCTGTAAATTTCATATTTTCTCCTTTGGCAATAAAAAGAGGGAGTCCTTCTAAATTAAAGGATTCCCTCAAGTTAAAACTAAGAATCATTTTAACACAACTAAGTGATTTAGTCAATTACTATTTTTTAAAGGTACTAATTACAGAATAAAAAACTAGCATTTTAATTTGCTAATCTCTTTTAAGTTTCATTTCTAAGATTCTTTGATTGATTTCTGGACTTGCTGTTAAACAATCATAGGAAAATGCCTCATTTTCATTTTCGAAATAACCACTTCTTAATCTTCCTGCTTGGCTCGAAAGATTATAATATGCCTTAGTTAGAACTATTTTAGTATCTTCGTTTGTTAATCTTTCTAATATTCGGGGAATAGGGGTTCCACCTAAAATTTGAATTTCAAAGAATGCAGCTTTACACTCTAATAGAAGTAAATCTTTAAATTTACTATCAGATTGTTTTATTATATTTTCTTGTTTAGATAATTGTTGAATTGATTCAGCAATTCTATTTTCATCTAAATATTTAGGTTCCCTGACAGCAACATCATTTATTATCCATTCTTGTACTAATTGTAAATATGATTTTTTTGCATCTTCTTCGCTTAGCCCTGTTTTATTTTAACACATAATTTATAAAAATTAATCTGATATTTAATTTTAGTCTTCTAATATTTTATCTTTAATAATGGGTCTATTATTAATTTCATATAAGTAAGCATTACTGTTTGTTAACATGTCATATATTATAGCTGCTTTTAATTCGTATTGTTGAGCTAAATAGGTAGATTCAATTTTTCGACTAATTGGAACCGAAAGTTCGTTTTTAATTCTATTAAGATAGTTTTGACCTTTTTTATTAAAACCTAAGACTTTAAGATATTCGATATCTAATTTGTTTTTATCTTCTTTAGTTAAACCAATTAAAATATGGATTAACATTCTTCTAATTCGGTTATAAGTATATCTACGAGTCTTAGTTTTATTAATTAATTCATCTAATGAATTAACTGTATTGATTATTTTAGTTAAACGATATTCAATTCCTTCATCAACAGTTAAATATTTACTTAAATCTTGTTCAGTATTAATTTTATATTTTAATAGTTTAAACAACAATTCTTCATTAATGTTTTGAAAATAATGTGAATAATTAGTATACTTTTGTACATTTGTATTATTTCTAACTTTTTCTCGAATATTAGTAGCACTAATTATTGCCTCATTACCCAAAATATCGTGGTAATTATTTGTTCTTTGAATTGTAATAGCTTCTATATTAAAATCATTCTTTAAAATAGCTTTAATATAGGCTATCCCTAGTAAATCATTAGGAGTGTTAATATCTATCCCGATAGATTTATTAAGCGCTGTTGGGTAGTTTATTCCTGATTTTAGATGGGTCTTAACTTGATTATGAAAATCATCTTCTAATTGAATCTTAGCAATTTTAGTTAATAATTCTAAATCATTAGATTCACTGCCGAAAATAACTTTCCCACAACCAATTAATTGTAATAATTTAATTGCACTTTCCGCAAATATGTCAGCAGAATTAGAAGCAAATACAAAAGGATGCTCTAAGACGATATCTATATTATTCTCTAAAGCAATTTTAGTTTTGTCTTCCTTATTAATAATAGTTACTTCGCCACGCTCCAAAAAGTATCCATTTAAAACTAAAACGATTAAAGAATCTGGATACATTTTTTTGATTGTTTGAATGTGATAGGCATGCCCATTATGAAATGGATTATATTCACAGATTATTCCGATGATTTCCATAATCACAGCTCCTTGATATTTATTATAGCAAAAAAAATAAGAGCGTGGTATACTAAATAATAATAAAGGATGATATATATGAAAAGAAGATTGAAGATTTATTTTATTCATTCAAGTAAAATAGATTATAAAAATTTATTATATCGTTTTGTTTTAAGTAGTTCAGTTTGTATGTTTCATGAGTTAATGTTGCCACAAACTAAAAAATATCAAACTAAATATGTGAAAGATTTAATTAAAGATGCCGATATAATTATTGCTGATGTTAGCCAACCATCTTTTGGATTAAATTTAGAAATCAAATGGGCTTTAAAGTCTGGGAAACCAATTAAGTTTATTTCTTTAAATGGAATTATTCCAAAAAAATATCGAAAATTAATGGAGAATATAGAGCTTGCTAATGAAACAAAATCACTTATATCTATCATTGAGAGTTTTATCAATTATTATTCTGGAATAAGTTTAGAAGACCAAAAAAATCCGACAATTATTTTAGGAGAATTATAAATAATTTACTTAAATCATAAAACTTAAATAGGAAGAAAGAAGAAGTTTTACTTATATGAAGAAGATTAAGAAAAAGTAACAGCAAACTTTTGGGGAATAAATAAAAAATTCTTAACAAATCCCGTAGGATTAATAACGGCTGATGAGTTATATTTAGCAGGATTAGTATGGGTCACATTTAACTATAATAATCTGGAGTGCCTCTCCTCGCTACTTCGACGGGACTTAATTATTGGCGAGCGACCTGTTATAAATCTGAGCTCAAGTACGAAAATGATGGGCAATGGCAGTGCATCTAATCTCTTTAAGGTAGTTTAAGAGAAAATAAAAGCTTACATTTCTATAAAGTATTAATATTTTAGGGAAATAAACTTTACTTTAAAAAAAACTTTTGTTATAATACAAATACAGATTTAAGTGGGCAGAAACATCCCGCTTTTATTATTGCTTTAGGAGGGATTATGAAAGATATTCTAAATAAAATAGAAGACATAATAAAGAAACCAATGGAAGAGATAGATATTCAAGTTTATTTAGTAGAATATACTACGGAAAATAAATATAATTTCTTAAAAATTACTTTAGATAAAGTAAATGGAATTGATTTAGATACGATAGTTGAAGCTACTAATATAATAAATCCTTTATTAGATGAGTATGATTTAATTAAAGATGAATATATTTTAGATATTTCAAGCAAAG
>CAZFQF010000030.1:0-9959 GCA_964520725.1 uncultured Muribaculaceae bacterium
TACGAGCATTTAAGAAAATATAAAAAGATAATTAGAAATTTATACTTTGTTTAATGAAAAAATAATTAATCATCAAGAATTTTTATTAAAACACAATATAGCGCTTTGGGATTCCATTAAATCATGTGAGATAATTGGATCTAGTGATTCAAGCATTAAAAATATCAAAGTTAATGAAATCTGGAAAATAACTAAAAACAGTAATATTAAAGCAGTTTTTACTAATGGAAAAAAAGCCTTTAATGTTTATCAAAAATATATATATCCTAAAACAAAGATATCAGCAACATATCTTCCCTCTACAAGTCCGGCATATGCCTCAAAAAAATTAGAAGACTTAGTAGAAGATTATAAAGTAATTTTGAATTATCTGTAACTTAATTATTTTTCTTAGTTAAAAATATAATAGGTTTAATATAATAATTATTAAAAAAGTAAAATTTATTGCAGTAACTTAATGTAAAATATACTAAGATCTAATTTTAATATAATAATTTAATGTTATAATTACAATAGGTGGTAAAATAAAATGAAAGTAAAAGATAAAAGAATAATTTTAACTGGAGCAGGAAGCGGAATTGGAAGAGAGTTAGCAATTGAGTTAATTTCTAGAGGTGCTTACGTTGCTGCACTAGATATAAATGAAAAAAATTTAGAAGAACTAAAAAAAGAATATGAAAATAATGAAAGATTATCGATATATGCAGTAGATGTTGCTAATGAAAATTCATTAAATAAATTTAAAAAAGATTATTTTAATAATAATTCTGTAGTTGATGGTTTAATTAATAATGCTGGAGTTATTCAGCCATTCATTCATGTTGAAGACTTAGAGATGGAAACAATTGACCGGGTCATGAATATAAATTTCTATGGGCCATTAAAACTAACTAGATTATTTTTAAAAGAAATATTAGCAAGACCCGAAGGTCATATAGTTAATGTATCAAGTATGGGAGGTTTTTTTCCTTTTCCAGGTCAAACAATATATGGCGCCTCTAAAGCAGCTCTTAAACTATTTACCGAAGGATTATATTCAGAGCTATTAAATAGTAATGTCCATGTAACAATAGTGTTTCCTGGGGCAGTATCTACAGCTATTACAGCTAACTCTAATGTTGCATCAGGTTCTACAGATGCCTCAAAATATAAAATGCTTCCAGCTAATAAAGCTGCGCAAATTATTATTGAGGGAATGGAAAAAAATAAATTTAAATTATATGTAGGTAATGATTCAAAAATGATGAATATAATGTATAAAATTAATTCTAAAGGGGCAATAAAACTAATTAATAAAAAAATGAGCCAGTTGGGAAAATAAATATATTTCTATTTATAGTTAGACATACTGTCTTTTCTTAACTGAATTATTTCTTGTTTCATTTTTAAAATTTCTTCTTCAAGACTTTGGGTTTCAAATCTTGGTTGAATTCCAGGTTTTCTTGCTTGCGATTGTCTTACTGTAGTATTTTGAGCATTAATAGTTAAAATAACTTGTCCTAATAACTCAAAAAAATTTCCTAACGAATTTTGTTGATTGACAGTTAAAGCAGGTGAAATAGCAAATCCTATAACTGTTGCAATTAAAGTAAACTCATAAGGATCCATTGAAGAAAGCCAATTAGAAAAAGAATCAAAGTCTTGATTAATGAATTTATTAAACTGATTAGAATTCATATTGGTTGTGTGTCATACTGCCTTCTTTCTAATATTCTTATTAATTTTATGAAGAAAAAAATGATAAATTACTACTGCCAGTATTTATCATTTTTAAATTCACTAATTAAAAACCGAATTTTGATTATACTAATAGAAGGTGATATAAATGGAATCAATTTGGATGAAAGATTATCAGGATAAAAATCTAAAGAATATTAATAAAAATATCGAAACGCCAGTTTTAATAATTGGTGGTGGAATAGCTGGGCTAATGTGTGCTTATAATTTAATGAGAAATAAAATTAAATTTGTCTTAGTTGAAGGGAAAAAACTTGGAGGCGGAGTAAGTGCCTATACAACGGCTCAAGTTAGCGTTGCTCATGATAATTTATATGAAGAAATCAAGAATAAACATGGAGAAACAATAGCTTTAGAATATTATAAATCCCAAATTGAAGGTTTAGAGATTATTAAGAATATTATTAAGAGTGAAAAAATAGCTTGTGATTATCAAGAAGAAAGTACAATTCTCTATGCTAACGAGAAAAAAAATATTGAAACTTTAAATATTCAATATGACTTATTAAAAAAATATAATAAAGTCAAATTAATAAAGAAGAAAAAAGAGTCACTTAACTTTGAACTAGGATTAGAATTTCCAAATCAGTTTATTTTTAATCCTATTAAATATATGATGAAAATAATTGATATATTAATAAATAATGGGACACAAATATATGAAAATTCTCTTGCAACGCAAATTAATAAAAAAGATAAAAGCTATGAAGTAATTATTAATAATAAATATAAAATTTATACTGATAAAATAATTATGGCTTGTCATTATCCATTTTTAAATCCTGATAATTTATACTTTACTAAAATTTACCAAAGTAAATCTTATGCTATTAGTTTTAAAACTAAATTAAAATTAAAAGCTAACTATGTTTCTTTAGATGCTCCTTACTTTTATTTTCGTTCTTACGATGAAGATACGTTGATAATTGGTGGTTGTGATCATTTTACCGGAATAGATACTGATATAAAAGCTTGTTACAACAAACTAATTAATAAAATACATGAATTAGATCCGATGGCTCAAATTGAAAAAAAATGGTTTACTGAAGACTGCATGTCAATTGATTCTCTTCCTTTTGTGGGATATTATTCAAATAAAAATCCTGATATTATCTTAGTTACTGGATTTCAAAAATGGGGATTTACTAATAGTCATATTGCTGCTAAAAATGTTATAAATTTGTTAAATTCTAAAAATTATACAGATTTATATAAAACCAATAGATGGGTATTGTTTAAAAATTTTAAAAACACTCTTAGAATGGGACTTCATAGTCTTAATGGATTAATAATTAGTAAGCTATTTATTCAAGAACATAATTTAAACAAAATCAAGATTGATAGTGGGGTAGTAACTAGGTATAAAAACATCAACGTTTTAGTTTATCGAGAATCTAAAAACAAGTATCTATTTTTAAAAAATCAATGTACTCATATGGGATGTTCTTTAATTTGGAATGATACCGATAAAGTATGGGAATCAAAATGTCATGGTTCAATTTTTGATAAAACTGGTAAAGTTATTTACGGTCCTGCAATCCGAGATTTAGAAAAAATAAAATTTTAAATTATTAATCTGACAATTCATTATCCTTTCCATTAATATAAACCTTTATTCAAAAAATAAGTTTGACTAAAATAGATAAAAACGATATTATATTATTATAAAGGAAGTGTAAAAAATGAAAAAAGAATTTAAATTTTATATTTGCAGACATTGTGGAAATGTCATAGTTAAGTTAGAAGACTCTGGAGTACCAGTAGTATGCTGCGGGGAAATAATGGAAGAATTAGTTCCCGGAACAGTTGATGCATCTTTAGAAAAGCATGTCCCAGTTGCACTAGTTAGTGATGGACAAGTGGAAGTTAAAGTGGGGGATATTCCTCATCCGATGGTTCCCGAACATTATATATCTTGGATTTTAATTGTAACCGAAACGGGCTATCAAATTAAATATTTAATTGTTCCTAGTGAGGCAGTAGCGGTTTTTAAAACTGATGAAACTGTTCTTGCTGTTTATGAATATTGTAATATTCATGGCCTTTGGAAAAAAGATTTAAACTAAAAGTGAAAAAAGTCATTGCTATAAGTGAGTTTAAGAAAAGATTCTTATAATAATAAATTATTATAAGAAATCGAAAAATTAGTAAAAAGATCAAGTTGATTATTGGAATTGATATAAATGTAGAATTCTTTCTGGTTCTGCATTTTTATATATTTTTTAATTGATTCTTTGATAATAAATTAGGAATCGTTGCTATTTTATCTAAAATCATTATATAATTAACTTAGAAAGAGAGAAAAAAGTTTATGAAGAGATATGGCAATGTAATGTGGGGGATAACATTAATATTAGTTGGAATTTTAATTGGAATTAATAACTTAAATATAGCAAAATTTAATATTTTTTTTGAAGGTTGGTGGACATTATTTATTATAATTCCTTTTGGAATTGGGTTGTTTACTGATGAAAACAAGATCGGGAATGCTATTGGGGTATTTATTGGAATTTTCTTATTATTAGTAAGCCGCGGAATTGTTGAGTTTGACTTGATTTGGGATTTAATTTTGCCGGGCATTTTAATTATTATTGGATTAACATTAATATTTAAAAATTATTTTATTGACCAAGAAATTAAAAAAATAAAACAAAATATTGGCGAGGACGATGGTTATTGGGCAACTTTTGGAGTTCAAAATCTTAAATTTGTCGACGAAGAATTCAAAAGTACAGAATTAAATGCAATCTTTGGAAGTATTAAAATCGATTTAACTCAAGCTATTATAAAAGAAGATATAATAATAAAGGCAAGTGCAATCTTTGGGGGAATCGAAATTTTAGTGCCTCAAGGAGTTAGAATTAAATTAAAATCTCTTCCGATATTTGGGGGAACTAATAATAAAACTCAAAATGATACCAATAAAAAATCCTTCATTATTTATATAGATTCAGTAACGATTTTTGGAGGTGTTGAAATAAAATGATAAAAACTCAAAAAATAATTAAATATTTTGCTCTAGCTTTAGCTTTTACTATAATATTAAATATAATCCATTTAGGAACTTTTATTATATATAGCACTAGTAATATTTTAAGTTTAAATAAGCAAACCGAAGTAACAAATGAAATAACAGTATTAGATAATAATCTTTCATCATTAAAAATTGATTTAGATTATGCGGATTTTAAAGTAATTGAAAACGATCAATTTAAAATTGAATATAATAAAAAAAATATTTCTTGGAAATTAGAAAATGGAATTCTAGTTATAAAAGATAAAAATCAAAACTGGTTTAAGAAAAATGGTAAAAGTAACCTAATTATGTATATTCCCCAAGAACTTTTATTTGATATGATTGATATTGATACAGGTGCTGGGGTGATAGATATTGATATATTAAATACTAAAGATTTGTTCTTAAATATTGGCGCAGGCAAAGGTGATTTTAAAAATTTAAATATTACTAATAGTGCTAAGATTGATGCAGGTTTGGGAAAAGTCCAAATCTTAGCAGGAAAAATAAATGATTTAAATTTAGGTTTAGGCGTGGGAAATTTTTCTATTAGTTCGGTCCTTACTGGACAAAACAATATTAAAGCGGGAGTAGGAAGTCTAGATATTAACCTTATTGACGGATGCGAAAATTATAAAATAAAAGCCGAAAAAGGACTTGGTTCT
Organism: uncultured Muribaculaceae bacterium; assembly: GCA_964520725.1. GTDB lineage: Bacteria > Bacillota_I > Bacilli_A > RF39 > UBA660 > DUUS01. Next base: position 5,419 of record CAZFQF010000030.1, read on the forward strand.
ATTACTATTAATGGCGCCAAAGTTCAGGAGGATATTCCTTATGGGAATGGAAACAGTTATATCAAAGTAGAAGGGGGCTTAGGTAGCATTTCAATAAAATAAATTATTTTGTTATTAAGCTATAAAACTTGTGAATTTGATGTTATAATTAATTTAATAGGAGAGATAAAAATGAAAAATCAGAAAAAATCATTAATTTGGGGAATTATTTTTATAATTGTAGGATTACTTTACTTAGGAACTAATTTGAATTTATGGAACTTTAATTTATTTTTTGATGGATGGTGGACATTATTTATCATAATTCCGTCAATCGTTTCATTAATACAAAACGAAAATACTATGTCTTCAGTCTTAGGAATTATTATTGGAGTCTTATTACTATTAGCTACAAGAGATTATATTTCTTGGCAAATGGTAGGAAGAATATTTTTACCGTTTGTAATTATTTCGGTCGGAGTTTCTTTAATTTTTAAACCGAAATTTAAGATAAATAATAAAAATAAAAAAGGAAATCCTGAATATATCGGTATTTTCTCAGGACGTGAAGAAAATATTAATGATACTTTTAATGGTGCAACTTGTATTGCAGTGTTTGGTGGAGTTGAGTTAGATTTAAGTTTGGCTAAAATTACCGAAGATATTGTAATTGAATGTATAGCCGTTTTTGGAGGAATAGATATTAAATTACCCAAAAATGTAATTCTAAAATCAGAGGGAATATCAATCTTTGGTGGAGCATCAAATAAATACCAAAGCAGTGAAAAAGGAAAGCAACCAGTTGTTCATATTAATCATGTTAGTATTTTTGGTGGAACTGAACTCAAGTAATTAATTCTTGAGTTTTTTTGTAGTATTTTTATAAATAATTAATATATTGATAAAGAAAGGGGATATTAATTATTAATAAAAAATTAATTACTAAAGAAAAAGAAAACGATCAGATGATCATCGAAAAGTATTATGCTAAAGGAATTCATCCAAGAGAATACTTAAAAGCAGTTAATAAAAAAGCTCAAATTTTATCTAAAACTAATGAGTATTACAATCATTTAAAATATGACTTTGAATTTTTGCTAAAATATCAAGATCTTGAAAATATGATATTTAATTTAAATTGTTCACAAGCAGTTAAAGTTGAGGTTTTAGGGAAAAGTGTCGATAAACGTTCAATTTATAGTTTAGAAATAGGAAACGGAACTAAAACTATTATTTTTGAAACAGGGGCTCACGCTAGAGAAACAGCTAATCCTATTTTTATCATGAAATTTATTTGTGATTTAGTAAATAGATTTGAAGAAAAAGATCAAGAAATTATAAAACTATTAAAAAAGGTTAAAATTATTGTAATTCCTTGTGTTAATCCTGATGGTTATGATGCAATTTTATTTGGTCGAAAAATAATTAAAAATAAAAAATCATATATCTATAAATGTGCTAATAAGATTGATTTTAGACACTATAAAGCTAACGCTAATGGAGTTGATCTAAATCGAAGTTTTCCTTCTCAGCATGCGGGTTTATATTATAAAGAATATAGCTTATCTGAAACCATTTCTTTCAAAAGAACGACAGAAAAAAACAAATTTTATTGTGGTAAAAAACTCGGTCATGAAAGTGAAGTAAAAGCTATGATTTATCTGATTAATAAGCATCTAGATAATTTAAGTGCTTATATTTCTCTCCATAGCGCTGGAAGGGTTATTTATGCTGGGAAACCAAATTTATTTAATAATTTTAATAAAAACTCTCTTAGCTACGCTAAAAAAATTAGTAAAATTAATAATTATCAAACTTTAAATAAAACCTATGAAGAAGTAGGAGAAGGAACCGATGGTACTAGTACAGATTATGTTTCTGAATTAGTATCTGGTTTTCTATTTAGTACTAAAACTAAAAGGTTGTCCGCAAGTAGTTATAAAAAACCAAAAGTTAAAAATAATATTAAAACTAAAATAATCACTTTAGAAACTTTAGAAGAAGTAACTAATGATTTAACTATTATAAAAAAAGAATACTATCAATATAAATTATCAAAAGTATTCGAAGAACTAATTAAAGAAATATCTAAAAATTAATAATTATTTAATAATATAAAGTAAGATACATAAGAAATGTAGTAGACTACCAATATTAACAAACACATGAAATACACTATGAAAGTATTTCTTTTTTGATCCAATAGCGTAAAGAACAGCGCCAATAGTGTATGCTACTCCTCCAAGCACTAATAGAATAACTGCTTTAAAGCCAATCATTTGGATTATATTATTAGAGGCAATTAAAATACACCAGCCCATTAATAAATAGCAGCTCATTGAGAATTTTTTATATTTTTTTAAGTCGATCCCATTTAATACTATTCCTAAAATTGCAACTCCCCAAATTACACCAAACAAACTCCATGCTAAAACTGGTGAGTGAGTTCTTATTCCACTTAATAAAATAGGGGTGTATGTTCCCGCAATTAGGACAAAAATAGTGCAGTGATCAATTACCTGAAATATCTTTTTAGCGGTTGCTTTTTTAGGACTTAATCCATGATAGATGCTTGAAGTAGTATAAAGAAGAATCATCGAGATTCCAAAAACAATTGCTCCAGCAATAGAATAGCCATTTTTGCTGATTGCAGCAAAAATTACACATAAAGTTAAAGCAGCAATTCCTAGAACTCCTCCAACAATATGAGTAACCATGTTAGTTATCTCTTCTCCTTTAGTATAATTTGGTAAATTACGATCTTTTAGTTTCGTTCTTTTCATTTTTTTCTCCTTTAAGTTTTTTTCTTAGAATTAAACTACGAGGTAAAGATGGAATAGGGGAACTGAAAGTATTGGGGATGGGTATTCTTTGCTGAGTTAAAGCTAATTCCAAATCAATAGATTCTTCCTTTTTCTGTTCTTTATCTTGTAACTTAATTTTAGCACACTTTTCTTTTTCTTGTAATATTTCATTTACCATTTGTATTATAGGGGTTAATGTTTTAATAGCTAAGGGATTATTTTTCAATGTTTTTTTATTTTGTTTGGTAATTTTAGGAATCGCATTAATCCCTGCATTTTTCTGCTTTTTGACTTTATCTACGTTGTCATCAACCATTAATATTACATTATTTTCTAAACAAACTTCTACTTTATCTCCCTTTACAAAAATAACTGCATCAAAAGGAACATTTCTTCTATTAAGAGTGCTAATAATTCGATTTCGAGCTGCAGAACTTTCTTTATAATCTGAAGTTGTTAAAATATGCGAAGTAATTATAATAATCTTGCATTTTTTATTTCTTAAATTATTTGCAACTTCAATAATCTCCTTATTATATGAAACAATTCTATTGTATATTACTGAAATCAAACTCATAAGTTTTCTCCAAATATAATTTTCTTCTCTTTTCAACCATTTTTCTTCATTATCTTTACTAGAACCGCGTTTAGTAACTACACCATCATAGTCAAAAGCCGCAACATATTCGTAATCTGCATTAAAATTAAATGTTATAATTTTCATATGATTTTCTCCTTGGGGCTATACAATAATATAACAGAAAAAATGTTATCTAGTCAAATCAAGATTTTTTTGTTAGAATATTAAGTGGTAATAAACTTTAATATTAATGGAGAGATTTTAAATATAAGCCAGAAATCCAAGATGGAATTTATCTTTGGCTTGAAAAATAAACAAAATACGAGGAGTGATCAATTATGGATATGTATCAAAAAAAAGAACAAAGAAAAAAGAATAAAGAAAATGCTCAAGATAACAGTCGACCATCAGCACCAATTAACTGGTATCCTGGTCACATGGCAAAAACTAAAAGGGAGGTAACAAAACTTCTGCCTTTAATTGATATAGTGTATGAACTTATTGATGCGAGAATTCCACTTTCATCCAAAATTGTTGATATTGAAAATCTGATAAAAAATAAAACCAGAATTTTAATAATGACTAAAAAAGACTTATGTGATTTATCTATAACTAATAAGTGGGTTAAATACTATGAAGAAAAAGGATATAAAGTCTTATTACTAGATTTAAATAATAATGATGATTATAAAAGAGTTATTAATTTAACTAATGAGGTTTGCGAAGAGATTAATAATAAAAGAAAAGCAAAAGGTTTAAAACCTAAAGAGATTAAATCTTTGGTGATTGGAATTCCTAATGTTGGTAAAAGTACTTTAATTAATAAAATGGCGGGTAAAAAAGTTGCAAATGTTGCAAATCGTCCAGGGGTGACTAAAACTAATACTTGGCTTAAAACTAAATATAATATTTTGGTTTTAGATACGCCAGGAATTTTATGGCCAAAGATTAATACAGAAGAGATAGGTTTAAATTTAGCTTCAACTAGTGCGATTAAAAATGAAGTATTGCCAATTGAAGAAATTGCATATTATATTTTGAAAACCTTAAGTACATATTATCCAGAAATCTTAAAAACAAGATATAACTTAGATAAATTTGAGATGGATGATATCGAAACTTCTTATGAAATAATCGCTAGAAAACTAGGAGCGATTTTAAAAGGAAATGAAGTAGAC
>CAZFQF010000031.1:0-9870 GCA_964520725.1 uncultured Muribaculaceae bacterium
AGTAAAGTTTTCTCCATTACTAACACGTTTCATTCTATCAATCGCAACTTTTGAATGCTTTGTTTTAGTATGATTTGTTAATTTATCATTTTTACATGATAAATACTTTTGATAGTTTGTGATTGCCTTAGGGTTGTTTATATATCCATCTTCTGTAGTATCTTGTAAATTACTAATTGCGTCTTCTACTGTTACTTTATCAAAATAATGTGGATAGTCTTTTATAATATCTTCTTTTGTTTTTTCCCAAAGTTCATCAAAGTTATATCCTCTTTTTTTAGTTCCGATAATTATCATTCTTTCTCTTTTTTGAGGTACTCCAAAATCAACTGCTTTTACTACTTTATAATGAATCTCATATGGCTCGCCGTCTAACATATCAGGATCAGAAAATATTCTCAATATTTCATTAAATATTTTCCCATCTTGCATTGTCATAATCCCTTTGACATTCTCTATGACAAATGCCTTCGGTTTAACAGCTTTTACGACATTAAAATAATGTTTGAATAAATAATTTCTAGGGTCATCTATAAATCCATTTCTTATTCTTGCACCCGCCATAGAAAAACCTTGACATGGTGGACCACCAATTATTACATCAGCATCACCTTCATTAAACATTCCAGACTGGTCTATATTTTTTATATCATCCACTATAACATCAACTTCAGGATGGTTTAATTTATAAGTGTTTGCTATTTCTGCATTAAATTCTACAGCTTTTTTTATTGTATAATTATCTTTCATAAAGCCTAAAGATAATCCACCGCATCCAGCAAACAAATCAATTACATTCATCTTCAGCACCTCCACCTATTCTGTATCTATATGCAAAATTCTTTATATAAAGACTTTCCTCTTCAGTTAATCCAAATAGCTTATTTATATAATCATCTATTTGATGAATAGTCTTCACACATGATTTATGCTTATACTCATATTCCGTTTGTTTAGTCCCAACGTATAATTTCGTTTTTTCTAGTTGTTCTTCTAGCTTTTTTGCTAATTTGTTAATTTCCGTATAGTCTTCTATCTCAGGTATTTTAAATCCTAATAGTTCTTTTCTTGTAATATGCCAACAATCAGAAACGCATATCCAGTACCACCAAAAAAGTGAAGAACTTAGAAGACACATACAATAATTTTTTTCGTCTTCCGATTTACATTTAAATATTTTATATTCAGACCCGTTATGTTCATTTAAAAATACCTTAATCCAAAAAGCAGCTCTCATATTTAAATATAAAGGATTATTTCCTCGTTCCATTAAATTCAATATTGGTTTTCTTTGACGCTCTATTCTTTTATAAACGCCTACATCTATTATTGTACCAAGCTTTGGAATGTAATCATCTCTTATATTAGTGTTCTGTACAACTTCTGCCTCATCAAATAGTTTTTTCCTTTCATTTTTATACCAGTATTTATAATTACCAGTAAATATTTTTTTGCTCTTACTTTTCTTATTTTTTCCAATTAGAATGCACAATTTTTGATGAACTGAAGTAAACAAACAATCAGGTCTGTCTGCATAACTTAAAATATACTGTTCAGGAATTACTTCATACAATTCATCTCTAATTCCTTTCATTCTTGGTGTAGAAACATAAGATAAAGGAATAATGAAACCTAGCACCCCATTAGTTTTTAATTGCATTGCAGCATTTTCTAAAACATTAGCATATATATTACCATATTTTTTTAAAGGCTTTGATTCGCTTTTAGCATCTTCGACATATGGAGGATTTCCAATTATAATATCGTATTTTACTTTTCTTCTTGATATATCTTCGACGTAGTCATAGCTTTCAAAATTAGAGTTTAGTATTTTAGAAATATCTCTTATTTTTTCAACGCCATATCTATGAAGTATATATAATAGCAATCTAAGTTTTGTAATTATAATGGAATCATTATTCAAGTCATTTCCTTTTATTGTTTCTACCACTCGATTAATCTTGTCATTTGTTATTGTTGCATGATGCAAATCCAGTAAATTAAGTTTCAAATCTAACGCTGCTAAAAGGAATACTCCCGAACCACAGCAGGGATCATAAATTGTTTTTTTATAACAAATTGTACTGTATGGTATTCCATTCAAATCTAATACGTGTAAATTATTCGGTTTAAGTATGTTACATACTTGCTTTACACTATTTATTAGTATAAACTCTACAACATCAATTGGAGTATAATAAACTCCCTTATTTTTTCTAATTGATTCCTTTTCATTTAAAGTTGCAAGTACATCCTGCATTTCTTCATAAGTATAATATTTTTTTAACGATTTATACTCTCCAAACACTTCTCCAATAATGTTATTTATTTCATCATGTATAATTAGTAATTCCTTATTACTATAGTTTTGATTCAAATAACCATTTATTATTTTCAGTGCATTAACTACTACATTATTTATCATTTTCACACCGCCTATAATTTTACTTGTCTATGGCACTCTTACCACTTTTTACCCATTCATCAAGTTCTGATAATTTAAATTTCCATAGCTTTCCTACCTTATGAGCTGGTATCCCATTTTCTTTTTTTATCCAATTTCTAATTGTATCCTTATTCACTCCTAGATGGTTTGCAGCCTCTTCTATGCTTACCCATTTTTCTTCATTTTTATCAGCTATAGTCATAATTTCATCTCCTTTGAATTGATATCCTTAACAATTATTATTATATATTTTTTGTAATAAATAATCAATATTTTGATGTGATTTTATATGATTTTATATGAATTTGTATGATAGAACATACAATAATTTTTTCATTAAATTATCTAATTAACTGCAACATATAAAAATTTCGCTATTAAATTATATTGACTTACTTCTTGCTTTCTTTAAATCTGGGCATAAAAAAAAGAGCCTTTCCTAAATCAATTAAAATTTAGAAAAGGCTATATTTCCTTTGAAATCAAAGGATTTCTTTCAAATATCCCGCTTATTCTTTGTATCATATTTGGAGTTGTTTGGTCTAAAAAATAAACATAAGTTTTATTATTAAATAATGGTTTAATTTTAAAACTTAAAATTAAAAGTAAGGATATTAATAAATATTTTCTATTTAAAGAATAAATATAAATTATTATTAATCCATAATAAATTATAAATAACATATTATTTACTTTAGGAATTATAATTTTAAATAAATTTATATTAAATAATAAGAAATTTAGATACTCCATCATTTCTATAAATAAATACAAGATTGGTTCAAATATATTTAGAAATATCGTCAGAATCGATAAAGGATAAATTATAAAAGTAATTAAAGGAACAAAAATTAGATTGTTAACTGGACTTAATAAATTAATTTCGTAGTAATTTATTAAAGTTATTGGCATACTAAACAAAGTAGCAATAAAACTTGTATACATTAGACTTTTAAAATAACTGACTTTCTTTTTTTTAGAACTTATTATTAGTCCATAAGTTACTACAACTGAGTATTGGAATCCAATATCATAAATGATTAACGGGTTTAATATCAACAATATTATTACAGTTGTAAATAAAATATTTTTAGTTGAAATCTTCAAATCAAACAACTTATTTAAAGATAATAAAATAAAGAATATTAAACTTCTCAGAATACTAGCCGAAGAGTTAATAATTAAACATAAAAATATTAAAAGAAAAATAACAATTAGATATTTAGAAACTTCTTTAATTTTTGCTTTCTTTAATCCATGAAAAGTTAATAAAGCAATTAAATTAATTTGGGATCCACTAATTGCAAATAAATGCGTAACTCCATTTGACTGATATTCTTCATACGTTTCTCTTTCAATATTGGCTGTATCTCCCAAGATAAAAGCATTTAAATAATTATAAGTTTTAGTGTTTTTCAAACATTTTTGATAAAGTTTATTCTTAATACTATAAATAAGATTTCTGTTTCTTTCTAATATTATTACTTCTTTAGCTTTAACATTAAAATATATTTTATGATTATTTAAGTATTTTTTATAATTAAATGTATTAGGAATTGTGTTATTAATAGGTTCAAAAAAATTACCGGTTATTTTAATTTTCATTCCAAGAGTTAGTTTTTCATTACCATAATAGTATACTTTAACTTTTTCTTGAGCTTTAATAATTAAAGTATAATTATTTTTATCTCTTTTTATATTAGTGATAATCCCTGTTATTTCTTTATCGTTTAAACTATACTTACTTTCATATTGAAAAAAATGGATTCTTACTAAACTTAAAATAAAGGATATTACTAATAGAATATAGTAAATGGCACTATATTGTAATATAATCTTTAATCTTAGCAAATAGTACCTCTCCGATTCCTTTTATATTTAAAAGGTCTTGAAGACTTATAAATAATGTATTACTACGATATTCAACTATCCGCTCTGCTATTATTTCTCCTATCCCATTAATTAATAGTAATTCTTCTTTAGAGGCTGTATTAATATTAATCGGAAAATTAGTTACTTTAGTAGTCGTGACAGAATATTCAGCTAATTTAGTTGTTGTCTTAGTTGTAGGGTAATCTATAATTTTAGTTGTCATAATAGATGTTGTAATTGGAGTTGTATATGTAATTACATCATTTTTAACTGTTTTATCTAAACAAATATTATTTTTAAGCGGGCAACTGCAAACCGGACAAATTAAGGGTTTTTCATTTTTGTTTGGAATGTAGATAACCATTTCATCAATAACTTTCTTACTTAAGTTAATTAAAGAAATATTAGCGTTTTTCTTTAATCCACCAGCTTTATTTATAATATCTACAATATTATTATCTTTTGTTTCGTAAACTCCTGGATGTTTAACCTCTCCTTTAATATCGCAAAACATCATATTTAAGGATAATAATAAATTAATCATATACTAATATATTCTTTCAAATTTTCAAATGTAGATGTTCCAATTCCGCTAACATTAGTTAAGTCTTCAATACTTTGAAAATTACCATTAATTTCTCGATAATTAATTATTGCTTTTGCTTTTGATTCACCTATTCCTGGTAATGTTAATAGTTCTTCTTTAGTTGCAGTATTTAAATTAATTTTATTATTAGTTTTTTCTTCTTCATAACAATTATCTACGTTAATAGTTTCACAATTACAAGAAGTATTACAAGCTAATGCTTTTGCTCCATTTTTTATTTCAGAGTTAGTATAAATATAAACAACCATTTCACTTGTTAACTTTTTACTTAAATTGATATTAGATGTATTTCCGTTTTTACTTAAGCCTTCAGCTTTGTTTATAGCATCTGTAACTCTATCCCCATCTTTAAATTTATAAACCCCTGGTTTTTGTACTGCTCCTTTTACATCAACATAAAAATTCTTTTTAATTAATTCTGTAGTAGTAGAAGTTTGTTCTACTGATTCTAATAAATCATCATTTTTATCTACATAAACATAACTAATAAAAGTTATAATAATAAATATAACAATCCCGCCAGAAATTAAATACTTTTTATATTTTTCTAACATATTATTCTCACCTCATTTATATATGTTAGAATTAATAGTTATTTTTCCTTTTTTATAATAACAAAAAAGAAAGATTATTTAATCATTTTTTTAATAAATAATTAAACTACTTTATAGGGATTATTACTTGTTCCTACTCCAGTAATTTTTGTCGTAGATTTTAAAAAAATTGCAGGTCGCACACCACTAGAGATCCGCGTATAATCACTACTAAAATTCCCATCCAAATTCATATAGAAAATATAAGCATACGTATCGTTGTAAACATTAGATGTTTCTATAAATTAAAAGAAATTTTAAATTAAAAAAGTGATTTATTTTTTATCACTCTTTGGTTTTAAAATAGTTATCGAAGTAGTATATTTATTAATTTTTTTAAGAACTTCAAGAGCTGTTTCTTGATTCAAACTACGATAATAATCATAAATATCTGTTAGATATTCTCCTTGAGCGATAATATCATCTTGAATATCACTATTTACTACTTCTATTTCATCAAAACACATAATTAAATTACTTATTGAACTTTTTATTTTGCGCGCTATTTCATCTTCATTAATTGATAGATTATTTAGTTTCTCATTTATCTTTTTTAAGAAATAATCTGAGTAATCTGTTGATGCTAAAAAGGCTAAAACATAATAATCTTTAGTAATTGTTAAAAAAGTACTAATAGAATCTGTAATAATGCCACTACTTAACATTTCTTCTTTTAATAAAGATGTACTTCCAAAATTTATCCTTGTAATTAAATTTAGATACATTTTTAATTCTATTTCACTAATCTTTATTGTTTTAAAATTAGATTTAGGAATTTTCAAGCCTAATGTCACTTTACATCTATCGACTGGCATTTCTTTTTCTTGATGTTCGTTTTTAACTTTTGGAGGTTCTTTTAATTCTTTTATTACTGGCTTTAAATATTCATTAAATTTAAGATTTTTCATTGTTTGAATTGCGATTGCTACTGCTTCTTCAGGAATAAAATTCCCCGTAATAACTAAAAACATATTTTTAGGATGATAAAAAGCACCATAAGCTAAACTAATATCTTCTAAGCTTATTTTCTTAACATCTTCAATGGTTCCACTAATCAAATATTGTCTTTCATCTTTAATAAAGATATTTTTATACATTCCATAAACAAGTTCTGAAGAAGGATTATCATTAATCATTTTTATTTCTTCCGTGATAATTCCTTTTTCATTATTTACCATTTCTTTAGTAAAATAAGGAGTATAAACATATGTTAATAAATATGATAAATTATCTTTAAATCTAGAATTAGCAAATACTTCATATGAAGTATACTCATAAGTAGTAAAAGCATTAATATTAGATCCTAATCTTGAATAATATTCAAAAGCACTTTCACCATCTGGCATATTAAACATTAAATGCTCTAAGAAATGAGCTGTACCTTTAGGAACACTCATATTTTTTCCATCATATTTAAAGTTAGTATGAATTGAACCAAACTTAACATTTAAAGTTAAGTAATAATTTTTGACTCGATTATTAGGAATCATAATAAGCTTTAAACCATTATCTAAAGTCTCTGTATAAACATATTCTCCAGTATTTTTAATTTCTTGTTTTTTCATTTGCCTCACCACCTACTAAAGAATATATTGTGCTTATTGATACTTTTTTACTCATATTATATATATCTTGAATGCTTACTTTCTTAAACTCTTTTAATCTGGTTTCATAATCATCTAAATCACTAACATTTTGGTAAAAATAATTATCGACAATTTTACCAATATTATCCATATTCATTGCTAGTGATGAAAGAATTAATTGTTTTGCTTGTTCAAGTTCTTCTTCAGTTATATTATTAGACATATCTTTAATCGCTTGCTTAATTAATTTAATTGCTTTATCTGCCGCATTTACATCAACAGCTGTTGCAATTAAAATTAACCCATCGTATTTTTGATACATTGAATTAACATTATAGCAAAGTGAATTTTCATTACGTAAACGTTTATAGAGTTTCGTTTCAAGTGATCCTCCTCCTAAAATAATATTATATAAATTAGCAATATATTTTTTCTCATGACTTGTTAAATTATTTAAATTTAAAATTAAAATTATATTAGTTTGAGTATAAATAAATTTTTCATTTTTAACTACTAGTTTTCTTTTTGGATTTTTAACATACATTTTAAAATCATGATTTTTAATAATTTTAAACTTTGCATATTTATCGATAATATTAGCAATTTCATCCATATCTAAATCCCCAATTAAATAAATATCGATATAATCTTCCTTTAAGACTTTTTCATAATATTCATACAAAGAACCAGAAGTTATATTTTCTAAATCTTCTTTTGAGCCTAAGTTCGTATAACTTGATGAAGAATCTTCGCCTAAAGTTTTAAGAGCTCCGGTAATTGAATATTTTTTCGGACTTTCTTTAATTGATTTAATATCTGCAGCAGTTCTGTCTTTAACAATACCTAATAATTTAGAATCAAATTCTTTATTTACTGCCAAAGGATTTAATATCATCTCAAAAGGAAGCTTAATAGATGATTCTAAAGCCTCATGATCATCAGTAAACTTGGGATTAATAAAATCCATGCACACATTTGTAAACACCGCATTTCCAACTTTACTAGTCACGCTATAAAGACTAGCATTATATAAATCTTCTAGTTTTAAAGCCAGCTCTCTTTTAGTTGGATAATCCCTGTTTGCTTCAGTTAAAAAATCAAATAACACATTTCTAGCTGTTATTTCACACTTTTTTACATTATTTCTAAAGATTATTTCCATATGGCATAATTTAAACTTGTTCGTTTTTAATGTATGCAAATTATATGGACCCATCTTATACTCTTTATATACCATAGGCCACCTCAATTACTAGTATACGTCAAACTTCATTTTTTATAATATAATTATAACATAATACATGCTATAATTATATTAATAAGGTAGTGATAAATAAATGGATCCAATTCATATTGTAACAAAAAAAGAAAATATAGCCGATAAAGTCTTACTTCCTGGTGATCCTTTAAGAGCAAAATATATTGCCCAAAAGTATCTAGAAAATGTAAAGCTAGTTAACGAAGTAAGAAATATGTTAGGTTTTACCGGTTATTATAAAGGAACTAAAATAACTGTTATTGGAAGCGGAATGGGAATCCCTTCAGTTGGAATTTATGCTTATGAATTATACCGATTTTATGATGTAGAAAAAATAATTAGAATTGGTTCAGCTGGGGCTTACCGTAAAGAGATAAAGGTAAGAGATATTGTTTTAGGATTAGATGCTTACTCTCACTCAAATTTTGCCTATGATTTTAGACAAATGGAATCTCCAATTATTGCTTCATCCGATAAACTTAATTCTGCGATTATTGAAACTAGTGAAGAACTTAAAATTCCAATTATCGCTGGAACCATATATACTGCTGAAGTATTTGATGTTTACCATAATATTGATCATGTAAAAAAAGAAATCCCTGAAGAAATTAATCCTTTAGCAAGTGAAATGGAAGCCTTTGGTTTATATCATATTGCTGATACTACAGGTAAAGAAGCTACTTGCTTGGTTTCAATTAGTGATAGTAAGTTTGAAGAAAATGCTGATTTAACTAGTGAAGAAAGACAAAATACTTTAGATCAAATGATTATTTTGGCTTTAGAAAGTATTATAAAGTAGAATCTTTTATAATTTCTAAAAAAGAATTCTAAATAAGAATTCTTTTTCATTTTAACCATTACCTATGAGTACGCGTAGCTGGCGGTTTTGTCATTCTCTGACAATGAGAGAAAAATACAAATAAAATATTATAATCTTAATCTTTATTAAAATTATTATAATTAAACAATTTATATTATCATCCAGTACCTCGTTAAACTACATCAATAAATAAACTTTGTTATCAAAGTAATCTTTGACTTCGTGAGCAGCTGTATCTTTTTTCTTTTCTGTCCAATAATAAAAGAAAAAACTCGAATTATACTAATTCAAGTCTTACTTCTAGAGCATCGTCGCCCTTACGTTCTTTAAGTTTAATTATTCTAGTATATCCACCTGCACGGTTTTCATATCTTGGAGTTAACTCATTAAATACTTTATTAATAACGTCTTTATCATTATGAACAAAGGCTAAAGCTTTTCTACGAGCAACTAAAGATCCATCTTTACCATATGTAATCATTTTATCAACAAATTTTCTTACTTCTTTAGCACGAGCTTCAGTAGTAACAACATATCCAAAAGTGATTACATCTTTAGTAAGTCCAGCTAATATACTTCTTCTGATGCGGGATTCTCTTCCTAATTTACGATATAACATATACTTACCTCTTTCTAATCACGGAACTTTAGTCCCATTTCTTTTACTTTATCTAATACTTCTTTTAAT
>CAZFQF010000032.1:0-4668 GCA_964520725.1 uncultured Muribaculaceae bacterium
GTACTATGCTGACCAGTATGGAGCATAAAGGAAGGATTAGAAGAAAATACAGTACTTAGTATTATTTCTTGATAACTAGACACATTAAAAGGTGACATAAGCCAGTAAGTGTCTGCTCCAGTCAAATAATTAGCTGGTGTACTATACGTTGAAGCACTGCCCATGGTTATTAATCCACCCATTAATACTTCATCTGCTGTTAGTAACCCCACCGAATAAGTTAGGGCTCCATTTCCTTTACTCGTATCACTAACTGTAAATCGATCGTTTTTTAAACCACATTTTAAAGTTGGGGTTTTATTAACTGACGTTCGATAGCGAGCTGCATATACCGTTGCACTAGTTCCAAACCCTGTTCCTGTTGCTGGCCCTCCTACTTCATTTTGTAATTGACGATCATTACAAAACAAATTATCCTCTATCTTAGATTCATAACCAGTTCCTAATATATTATTGATATACCAATTATCCACTGTTGTCTTTATCGTACTTGAAGTTTCATTTGTTGTCGCACTAGCTCTTGATGTAGATGCTACTCCAATAGCTCCTCCAAACATATATCCCATATGTTTATTTTCTCTCCCAGTATAAATATTATTATATACAGAAAGTCCGATAGTACTGTCACTATCCCTGCCATTAATCGTACACTCATTTCCCGGACATAACCCATTGTAAAGGAGTCTTATTGAACCATCACCATTTATTCGAACTATCTTCCATTGAAATCCCGCAAAGATTAAGTTATTATTTAAGTTATCTCTATCCCCACGATAATAATAACTATCACCATATTCATCCTGAGCTGAATATAACCCTGTATCACTATAATTATAAATTTCTTTAAAAGTATATTTAGTAGCACCTGTTACAGTTGTCCCATTTACGGCATTTATTTTATATGCTACGCTCCCACAATCAAAATCTATAAGACAAACATATTTTCCAATATCGTTTGAAGAAAAAGTATATCCACTCCCCTCTTCATTAGATTCCGTTAACAAGAGATTACCACCATACGAGCTCGCAGTGACTGTAAAACCATCGCCAATTTCTATAGGTTCATAAAGATTATAAAATTCCGCAGGAAGACTTGTAATTTCTTCCGGTTGTTCATAGTATTCAAGTGTGCCAGGAGCTACAGCAGCAAAATCAGGATTCCCTTTACTCTTTATAGCATTAGCCCCTTTACCTTGAGCTAAAATATTATCTTTTAAACAATCAGGACATGGAATATCAATTATTTCAACATGGGCCTCAAAACTTTTATCCATATCTATATTTTGATTTTCTCCTGTTTCATAAAAATATAATTTTAATTCATAAGTATGAACTTTATTAGATATTGTTCCTGTAAATTTTCCGGTTCCTAAATAAGAATTTACTGTTGATAAACCTACTCTGTTAGTAATATTTGAAATCGTAGTTCCATTTGCGGATGTATTTATTCCATTAAGAGTATAGCTTATAGCTCCATAAGTAAAGGTATTACTATCTATTACTAAAATTATTCCATATCCCATATCATTAGGAGTTGCATTAGTTCCGGTTACCGTAAATGTCTTTGTAGCAAATGGTGTATAAGAAGGAATAATATTATTAGATACTATTGCCGGCCCCCCGCTATAGTTTATTTTCATACTACCCGAGGTAGTATTTATAGTAGTTACTAATTCAGAACCCGTAACATTCGAGACAAAATATGCATATGTTAAACCAATTACTAAAAACAAACCAGAGATTATTGCAATTAAGCTAATTATTTTATTTGTTTTTCTTAATTTCTCCATATGAATAGCCTCCTCAGATACTACTATTATAACTTGATATTTGCAAAAACTCAATAATATCTTCGGTGTTATGTCAAACAAAAAGAATTAAAAATTTAATTCTTTATTATTCAGTAAAAAAATCATCAAAGAACTGATCATCAGTCACATTATCATCACTAACAACGAGGCTTTCTTTATCAATATTAATTACCGGTTCTGATTTTTCAGCTTTCTTTTTATTATCTCCCATAAAATCATCAAATTTTTCGTAGATAGTTTGATCTAATTTATCATAAGAAGAATCTTTTTCTACAGAAATATTTTTTTTCTTATTCTCAGTTTCTTCTTTTTCTAGTTCGGCTATCTTAGCATCTATTCGTTTTACTAAATCATCTAAATTTAAATTTGGAGATTTAAATTTATTTTCAGAATTATCAAAAGGCTTATTGTTTGAAGATAAAAATTCTTCATTAAAAGGCACATTAGGTTCTGCAAATGATTTATGACCAAGTGGCTCATTTAAAGGATTAAAAGTCTGAATTGGTTTAATTGGTTCCTCTTTAGGAACTTCTTTTTCTATTAAAGGTTCAAGCTCTGGTTTAATAAATGAATTAGGCAAAGTAGATTCTTTACTTACTCCCCCCATCGGGAAAAGAGGCGGAATATCTTTAAGACCTTCTTGTTTATCTGCTTTGTCTAAAGCCTCAAATAATTTATTTCTTTTTTTAGTTTTAACAAATTCTTTAATATCAAATAACTCGATTTTACTTACAGGTCTCTCGACTAAATTTCCTTTGGCAAAACTAAATCCCCAATTAATTTCATAACTAGGAGTTAACTTAGTTTTAAATGGATTTAATCTACTACGCAGCAAAACCACTTCGTTTAGTTGCATTTTTTGTAAATCACTTACCGTAATAAGTGGTGTAGAAGCTGTCTTATCTTTTTCTTTAGATTTAACTTCTCCACATAATTTACTTATTTCTTCTAAAGCCGCCAACTCTGTGGTTATAAGATATACTAAGTTCCCACAGTTACTTCTAATAGTTTCTGCATCTTCTTTACCATATACATCATTTAATTGGGCAAAGTTTTGGATTATGAAAGTAAATCTAATTTTTCTAGATCGTGCAGCGGTAACCATGGTTGTAACATCTTTAAGAGGTGGCATATTTGCAAACTCATCTAAGATAAAATTAGTTCTAAATGGTAATTTACCTCCACATTCTTGTGCTACATCAATTAAAGTTTCATAACATTGTTTAATAAATATTGTTGCTAAAGCATGATAAGTTGTTTTTTCATCATGGATAATCATAAATACTGCTGTTTTTTGTTTACCAATATCTCGCATATTAAAATCACTATAAGAAAGCATTTCTGATAATTGTTCACGAGATGCAAAAAGTCTAATTTTTTGTCTAAAGACAGATAAAATTCCACCCTTTGTTTCAGTTGGAGCATTTATGGTATTAGAGGCAAAAACATAGGCACTTGATGCTTCTCCTTTTAGTAAAAAGTATTCTTTAATATAATCACTAGTTGCAAATTTTTCTTCTCCAACAGTTGACATATAACTAATTGTATTTAAGTTTATTTCTTTTTCATTAGCATCTTCAAATAGCCCTAAAGATAATCCCGAAAAATAATCTGAGGCACTTTTTTCCCAGAAGGGTTCGCCTTTATTATTAGGATCATACAAAATATTTAAGGCAACATCATCTAATAACTCTGTTGCTTTATCAGTATTACCAGATTTATATAATTGATACGGTAAAGTTAAAGGATTCCAAGCATTCCCCATATTAGGATTACGGAAATTAAGAACAATTATATTATAACCTTTACTCTTTAACATTTCGCTATGATTACGATATAATTCTCCCTTTGGATCAGTTAAAATCATACTCTCTCCAGCTTTAGCTAAGCTTTGAATTAACGGATCAACTACAGCTGTTGTTTTCCCACTACCAGTAGCTCCAATAACTAAAGTATGACTTTCTCCATTATCAATCCACATTTCCTTACCATTATTAATTAAAGGAAGACCAGCCGCTTCAGCAGTATCATCAGATATTTTAATTTTAACTACATCTTTAGAACTTTTTATTTCTCGATCTTTAGACCATCTACTATAACCTTTTTCGTCTTTTTCCCCAAATTTAAGACCAATTCCTGAACCTTTTTCTCGATCAAAAATATATGAAGAGACACTTAAAAATATAGCTATTAAAACTGCCATAAAAACTACGATTGTCGCTCCTAAATAAGGTGATGCAAAAGCCGCAAATGGTAGAACGCCATAAAAATCACCTTCATTTAAAAGTGATGTAACATTTAAAACCGCAATTGCAGATAAATAAAGTAAAAATAAACAAAAGACTAAAAATATTACTAAATCTTTAGCTGTTACTCTAAATTTCATATATTTTCTCCTTGCAAAATTATTATATATCAATTTTTATCTTTTTGCTACTATTACTTGTTAGATTTTTTCACTTTAAGATAAATATAAATTATTCCTGTACTTAAAATAATTAAAAGGGTTATATACACCATAACTAGGGTATTACTGGCAAAGTAACCATCTTCATCTAATTCAAAAGTTTTTAATGCTTTCTTTTCATAGTTTCTACTTACTTCTAGTTCTATTGTTTTTTTATCATTAGTATTTCTTTCTAGATACCAAAAATAAGTACTATTTTTAACTTCATCGGCATTATTTTTTAAAACTTTATGATTAGTTGTAAATCTTACCGTTAAACTTTCTAAATCTGGATACTGTGTAAAAGGATTAAAATCTTCTCCACTTTCAACAATAATTTTTTCTCGGTTATAATTATATTTAAATGAATGAGTATTAGAAAATATAATATTTGAGTATTGATATTCATCT
>CAZFQF010000032.1:4678-9548 GCA_964520725.1 uncultured Muribaculaceae bacterium
AGATTTTATTCAAAAATATCTTGCACCCTACTTAAAATCTGCTATTAATGATAATCCTAAATTATTGTCTGTTGAAAGTTTATGAATATTATAATAATTAACTCCTTCAATTTTTTCTGTTGCCTCAGGATAATCTTCTTCGTAATTAGTTGCGATTACTCCATTTAAAGCTTGATTGATTGTTTCTCTATATGTCGGATTTCCACTTTCCCAAGAAGATTTATTATAATTATTAATTTCTAGGTTTTCTCTGAATTCACCATTTTTTAAGTCTAGATTATATGTTGCATCACAGCCACTTATTAATGTTCCTAAAAGAAGTAGAAAAATAATTTTCTTTTTCATTTTACCTCACCTAACCTTGACTACAATTCTTTTGGTAATAATCATCCATATCAATAATTGTATACATTTGTCTAGATATTTTAGATTGATTAAAAGTGGTAAATTGCACTCCACCTGTTGTTGATTCTGCAGTTTGAAGATAATCTTCTTTGTTTTCAATGATAAGCACTATATGCCCATTATTAACAAGAACATCTCCTGATGATGCTTCTTCAAACGAAATTGCAGGTCCATAATTTAAATACAAACTAGCTGTTGATGTACCCGGAATTCCCGCCGCATTAGCAGCCCAAGAGGTGAAACCACTACAATCTAAACCTCCATAATAATCTCTAGTAAGACTCGGTTTAAGAATACTAGGGCCAATATTACTCCCCCATCTTAAATCAACAATACTATTATTTCCATGGCCCCCACCATAATAGTAAGGCAAATGGTAACCTTGTAAATGTAAACCATAAATTAACCCGACTGCCGCTCCTGCTACCGCAGCAGAAGTACATCTTCCCGCTGCATCTACTCTTTCTTTTATATAACTTTCTAAATTAGTTACACCTTCATTTCCTAAAGCATCGACAATAGAAATTTGTTGTAAAATCTTTGATTCTTTAATTGTCGGATAACTATCTAAAAAAGTTATTACATTTTTACTTTTAATAAAATCTAAAACTGTCTGGTGGATTTCCTTGTTAGTTTCATCACTATAATTAATTCCGTCTGTAGTATTAAAACTATCTTTAATTTGTGAATAAGTATCAATAAAATTATCATTAAATACTGATGACAATTTTGTATTAAAAGCCTCTATTTGACTATTAGTGATATTTATTCCATTTTGACTAGTTAATTCTTCATTAACGGGATTAATTGATAGAAAATAAAATTTGACTTTTTGATATCCACTAATCAAAGAACTATAAATATTTATATATTTATCAACATTCCCTAGATCGTTAAGCCCTAATGCTAAGACTACATATTTAGTAGTATCAGCTGATATATAACTATATAACTGGCTTTGAGCTTGTTCAACATACCAATTATATCCTTGTGATCCTTGGGCAATATAGCTAATACTTGAATTATTCAAAGTTGTTTGAATTCCTAATATTCTTGAATCTCCAACATAAATAAGTGATTTTTCAATTTGTTCATCACTTAAAACTAGTTCAGTAGGTAATCCTTTAGCACTAGCTTTTCCATATCCATCTGTTAGTTGAAGCATACTTTCAGGTAACATAAGAAACATTAAAAGAAGTATTCCCAATGCTACTCCGATAGCAATTTTAGGTAATCCTTTTCCCATTCCTGGAGGCTTAATTATATCTAAGCTAGAACTTGGAGATGAAGATGAACTAGGAGTTCCAATTGATGATGATAATGGAGAATCTCCTGTAGCGTTAGCACTACTGTTTAAAGCATTACTAGCGCCAGTAGCTTTAGCTCCTGCTGAAGTAGCATCACCACCTGCCGCATCAACTGCTCCCTCCGCCATATCTATGGCTCCGGCATCATTCGCTTGATTTAAACCTTCTTGAAGTTTATCTCCCATCGGCATAGAATCAGTAACTTTAGATACTGCCTCTCCACCTTTATCTAATATTTCGTTTCCTACTTTAGTTTTAGAAACTATATCAACTACTTTACCACCAGCTGGCCCTAAAAAAGCATTAGCAGCATACTTTGCAGCTACTTTAGCCACTTTTTTATTAGTCTCTTGATTTCTTTCTTGCTGAAGTTCTTCTTCACTCGGACCTTCAGGAATACCATTTTCTTGATTTTCTAAGTTTTCTCCAGAAATTTCTTCTTCGTTCATTTTCATCACCTCCTTTAATTTTGCTTCTTTTGTTAAATAGTATAAAAATCAAATATTACTTCATATTGCATAATACTATATTCTCTAAAAATAAACTGATTTTCACTTGAATCAATAATATAAAACTGCTTATAATTAGCTCCTTTATTAATGCTTAATTTATCTACCTTTGCTTGGGAAAATCGGACATCAATTCGTTCATCAAAATACTCAATAAACTTTTCTAATGAGCCAAACTTTTGTGAGCAATAATCTTTTTCTACTAAATCATAAGCTCTCTTTGGATCTTGAATAATTAGCTTAGTATATTCTGCTAAATATTTTTTTGCCATTTGTTCTTCATTAATATTTATTGGTGTCACTTCATTAATCCGATAATTTTTTAAATAATCATTAGATTCTTCATAATTAAAATTATTAAAAATATATGGATTATCTTTCAAATATAAGAAAGCTAAAGCAGCTAACATCAATAATAAACAAATAAGCAAAGTCTTTTTGTTTTGAATTATAAATTCTTTCATGATTCCTCCTTAAATATTTTTCCATTATAAGGAGTTACTGAATATGTTCTATCCTCAGGATTAAAATCAATTATCAAATAATAATCACTTGGAGGATTATACTCATCCATTACTACTTCAGTTAGATACCCCATTATATAGTATCTAATAAGATTTTTATTAATTTTTTCTTCATACATCTTTCGAGCTTCGAAAGAATATTCTTTATTTTTATCTAATAAGGCTAATTTATTTAAAATATTTACTTTAGTGATATTATTAACTTCCTGATAATTCTCACTCAAAATTAACATTAAACTATCCTTATCTTGATTTTTTAAATAATTTATATATTTATTTCCAGCATTACTAATGGTAAAAAATCGGCTATAATCATTAACTATCTTTAGTTTATCAGAACTTTTTATCTCTTTACTTGGATGACGATAATTATATAAAATCAGTCCTGCAACAAAGATAAAAATAAATAAAATTAAAAGCCCAATATTCTTTTTAGTAAATTTAAAATTCATAAGTTATCTCCTTATCTTAATTAACATGTATGATAAATTCCTTGATGAAACAACTTCCATTCTCGATCTCTTCGAGATTTTAAAACTGGACCCGAAAAACCAACGCCAGTAACCGGCTCCGACATATAATTATCATATAAGCCTTGGGTATTTCCATAAGTTTTATATTTACTTGGAAATCCCCCAACATTTCCGACATTATATTGCCTTGATACTAAAGCATCTACTTGATAATTTAAAAGAGAAATTCCTTCATTACTTAATTTTGTATTGATGCTATCATAAATTCCAGCAAGCACTTCTAATTTTATATCATCAACTATTTCTTTAGGAATTAAAGCTCCTGCATAATTATATTTCGAAATATCTATTCCTCTTTTTGCAAATCTTTCAACATGATTTTTTAAAGTTATTCCTGCACCAACTGTCAATGTTCCTTTACCATTACCTGCATCATCATAAACTTTGTAATTATTTCCGCCATCATCAGGACCTTTTCCTTCCATACAAACTAACATTTTCATTAAATCTGATGAACCAGTACTATTTTTTCTTGGTTCTTCAGCAGAAATATAAGTTAGTGGATCAACAGTTGCTGATGACTCATTGCTTCCCACCCTTACTTCAAAGTGAAGATGTGATCCTGTTGAGTTTCCGGTACTTCCCATTAAACCAAGTATTTGTCCTTGTTCTACACTCTCATTTTGCGAAACCACAACCGAATTATCATTTAGATGAGCATATAAAGTATAATTCCCATCACCATGAGATAATATCACATAGTTTCCATATCCACCTCCACAACTATTAGTACCTGTACTACAGTTATTTACTACTAACTCCACGATTCCATCACGAGCAGCAATAATTGGTGTCCCCACTGGTGCTCCAATATCCAATCCTGTGTGAAATGCTCTATTTCCAGAAAACGGATCTAACCTATTTCCAAAAGAACTGGTAATAATTAAAGAAAGTGGATCTCCCATGGCAAAATCTTTACCTGAGCTATTTTTTGTTATTTCAGAACCTCCAACTGGCCACCAATATTGAGAATTATTAATATTCGATAAATTTTGCGGCGTATTAGATTCTCCATGCATTTCAATAATACTTTTAATATTTTTAATAATTCTTTTTCTAATATCAGTTATTTCTTCAAGATTATCTTGATATTCAGTCTTCGTTAAATCTTTCATCGTTTTTTTATTGGTCTTCTTTAAAACTGTTTCAAAATAATTTCTTAAATGAGCTTTATTATCAAAATATTCTCCTTTTTCTAAGAAATTCCAATAACTATCTAAACTATAAGTTTTTTTATCAGCTGGCTGATACTTTGTTCCATTAGGATATTTCACTGCTAAAGAATCACAGTACTTTTTTGGTTCATTATTAATTCTAAAAAAACCAGTAACCCCTAATTTATGAGAAAGATATTCAGCAAAACTTACTTCTTTCTTATCAGCAGCTACGGCACAAAGATAAGCTCCATCTATTGACGTTGGATACCCCCCATTTAAGCAAGTATCTTCATAACTTCCATCATTTAATTGAACTTTTGTAACATTTCCAGAAATTCCGTAACAAACTGAGTTATAGCTAAACATATTTCTAATTAACAATTCTAATGTATCTGTTTCTTTACTTAAGGAGTCAAAGTCTCCATCACCTTCAAT
>CAZFQF010000033.1:0-7140 GCA_964520725.1 uncultured Muribaculaceae bacterium
CTTCTTTAATAATCTGATCTTTAAATTTACCAATCATAGAGTGTTCACTTGTGCCGATTAGGAATAAATCTTCTCCTTCAATTTTATACATCATAGCATCCATTTCATCAAAACTCATTACGCCAGTAACTACATCACTTCTAATCATAAAAGGTGGCACTGCGTATTTAAATCCTTTATCAATCATAAAGTCTCTAGCATATGAAAGCATTGCTGAATGAAGTCTAGCAATCTCTCCTTCAAGGAAATAAAAACCGTTGCCACTTGTTCTTCCAGCAGCATCTTTATCTAAGCCCTTAAAATATTCAATTATATCAGCATGATATGGAACTTCATAATCTGGAACAAAAGGATCTCCAAACTTTTCTAATTCTACATTTTGGCTATCATCTTTTCCTATCGGTACATCAGCAGCAATTATTTGCGGGATAACCATCATTTTTTCTTTAATTTCTAATTCTAACTTGACTTCAAGTTCTTCTAATAATTTATTCTCTTCAGCAATTTTATTAATTCGTCCTTTTATTTCTTCAACTTCTCCAAGTTTTTTATCACGCATTAAAAGACCAATTTGAGAACTTAAATTATTCTTTTCGTTTCGTAAATTATCGCCTTTTAATTTAGCATCACGATACTTTAAATCAAGTTCATAGATTTCATCTACTAAAGGTAATTTGTTATCTTGAAATTTCTTCTTAATATTTTCTTTAACTAGTTCTCTATTTTCCCTTATATATTTTATATCTATCATTTTATCATCTCCAAATTTCCATTAATAATAATCGGATTAAATCCCACTATCTCATCAGCTAATATTCCTTCAGGAATATCATTATACATAAATATTTTTTTATTTAATCTAAAAGCATCATACATTTCTAAAAAAGTTGCTCCACCAATATAGTTTTTGGAACCACCTTTATCGAAATTTAGAACCAGAACTGCATAAACATCTCTAATTACATCTTCGCTATGACGAATCATTTCTCCTTTAAATTTAATATGATCTTCCTTACTTAATTCTTTCATTTTCGATTCCATTTCAGGAGCATCATAACAATTAGGTAAGATTATTTCAAATTTCTTACTTAAAGATTCTTGAATTCTAGGTATTTCTCCATAAAATTTCTTGCTACAAATAACAAATATTTTTTCCATTTTTTTCATCCTTTTCTAATAAAAAAAGATAGTAACCAAAAGAGTGCGAAAGGCACGGTACCATCCTTATATTTAACTTATTTTGATAACGGTTTTTTAACCGGGAATAATTACTTCCACTCATAGGCAGATTCATTAACATTATTAATTAGTTCCCACCAGCCACTAACTCTCTTTAATAATAACTATTAACTATAACCCTATATCTTTGCTTTATTGACTACATTTTAACATATCTTTTAAATAGTAGCAAGAGAAATATTTATTATGTTTATTTTGGCCTTTTTACCAAAGAATAAACCTCTTCATGAATCTCATCAATTGATTTCATACTTTCGTCCTTATCACATTTTATCTGCTCCCAAGATAAATAATCAGCTATAAACATTGCACAATCGTAAACTCTTTTCATAAATTCAAAGTCTGTTTCATGAATATCATTATTAATTCCCTCATTACTTTTTCTAGCACTTCTAAATTTAGTTATTAAATCAAAGTCTGCATACAAAAATATTACTTTATCTGGCTCTTTAACACCGAGTTTATTATATTCAAAATCAATTACATAATCGATGAAATCTTTTTTTGATACCCCACTCTTTAAAGCAGCCGTTTGATAAATTAAGCTAGATGTTGTATACCTATCTAATAAGATAATCTTCCCTAATTCATATTGTTCTTTTAAAAAGATTTTCCATGCAATTGCTCGATCGATTCCATATAAAGCATTTACAAAATAAGAAGATACATCTTCTGCTTTTTCTCCAAAATCTCCCTTTAAATAATGTTCCACAGGAGCTCCATGGTATGTTCCATAAGAAGGAAAATGATGACTAATAACTTCTTCTCCCTGATGGATAAATCTTTCTCTTAATTTCGCAACTTGGGTACTTTTCCCCATTCCATCGCAAACTCCTTCAACAACTATTAATTTACTCATATTACATTTTCCTTTTCTAACTTCTTTATTATTTTCTCGGCTGGCTTATATTATAATATTAATAATTAAAAAAGTATACTATTTAACTATAGATTTCAATAAGAAACAAAAAGAATCAAGTTAGTAATTTGCTTGATTCTCATAATATTCATCGATAGCCTTTTTCAAAGCTGTATATGGAAGTGTCGCACAAGTTTTTCTTGATTCTTGTTTATAAATTTCATTATATACAAGAGCTTCTCCTAAAATCTCTTCTTGATATTCTTTTTCATAAACCATTGCCTCAAAATTTGCAATATACTCTTTTACTTCGTCAATTGTTTTACCAATTATGTTTTTTAACATTATTGAAGTTGAGGAAGTACTTATCGCACACGCATCACCATCAAAATATGTTTCTTTAATAATCCCATCTTCAATTTTTAAAAATAAATTTATATCATCTATGCAAGAAACATTATTACCGTTTACTTTAATATAACTTCCATCCTTTGTTTCTTTATTAAAAGGATTAAGATAATTATCTAACATTATTTCTCTTTTTAATTCTGCATCCACTTATATCATTTCCTTTAATATTTTATCTTTATCCGAAAGTAATTCTACCAAAGAATCTATTTCTTCGGTTGTATTATAAAAATACAAACTTACTCTAATAGTATTTTTTACCCCAGTTACACTTTTCAAAATTTTAGCACAGTGATTTCCTGCTCTTACGCAAATATTATATTTATTCAAAAAGTAAGCAACATCTTGACTAAAAATATCTGCAACATTAAATGCAACTATTCCACTATCTGCCTCTTCATTAATAATTTCAATATGCGGTATTTCTAACAATCTTTCGACTAAATAACTTTTTAATTTTTGCTCATGAATCGCAATTTGATCCATACCAATATCACTTAAATAATCAACAGCTGCCCCTAAACCAATTGCCCCTGCAATATTTGGAGTTCCAGCTTCTAATCTTTGCGGAATATCTTTTAAATAAATCTCTTTCTCATTATCAAAAGATTCATTCATTCCTCCTCCTAAAATTAAAGGATCTATTTCTTCTAAAAATTCTTTTTTACCATATAATACGCCAATTCCCGTTGGACCACACATTTTATGACCAGAAAACACTAAGAAATCAATATCTGAATCTTTAACATCTATTTTCTTATGAGGAACACTTTGAGCTCCATCGACTAAGACAAAAATATTATTTTGATGGGCATAATCACATATTTCTTTAATAGGACGAATATCCCCCACGACATTAGTGATCTCAGCTAAAGCAATTAGCTTTGTTTTTGGAGTAACGATGCTTTTTATTCCTTCTAAAGTTATATGTAAGTTTGCATCAAGTGGAGCATAAACTATTTTTAAATTATGTTTATTAGCTAGTCTAAACCAAGGTAAAACATTACTAGCATGTTCACTTTGACTAATTATAATTTCTTCTCCTGGTTCAATTAATTTATCAAAAAAGCCAGTTGCGATTATATTAATTCCTTCAGTGGCTCCACTATTAAAAACTATTTCATCAATCTCGGCATTAATAAACTCAGCTACTTTTTTACGAGCTCCTTCATAAGCAATATCTACTTTATAACTTATTGAGTAGTCACCACGATGAGCATTAGCACAGTAAGAAGAGTAATAATCATTCATCGCATCTAATACTGATTGTGGTTTAAAAGTGGTTGCTCCATTATCTAAATAAATATACTCCTGTTGAAACATCGGAAAGTCTTCTCTAAGCATTTTTTTCACCTCCAATTTATTATTTCTTTTATTTTTGTTATTAATTCTTTTGAACTAAAAATATTAATTAAAAATCCATTTAATATTAATTTTCTAGCCTCTAAATTACTAATTCCTTTACTTTGTAAATAATCTAATTCTTCTTTCGAAATACAACCAATTGTTGCATTATGATTAGCTATAACGTGTGAGTTTTTAACTAAAATATTTGGAATAATCGTTGCAAATCCTTCATTAATATTAACTAATCTAATATTTTCAAGTAAATTATTATGAAGTTTATTATCTAAATCCCCATTAACATTAATAATAGCTTGGCCTTTATCATTTATTCCACGAATATTTAAAATTATACTCGATTTATTTCCCAGATAATTAGTCTCAATATTTAAAATATATTTTTCATTATTAATAAAAGAATGATTATATATTATACTGCTTTCTTCATGAACATTTATAACTATATCTGTTTTATGAGATGTAATAATTCTAAAATCATTTACAATTAAAGATGATTTACTATTTACAGTAATATTTAATTTCTCGATTGTTTCATCTAAAATAGTAACTACTGAATTTCCTTTAACTTCAAGATTTACATCTTTAGTAGTTAAAAATATATTTTCATTGTTAATTTTAATTATACTATCATTCATATTTAGTTTATTCATGATTTGAATTCTCGCTTACTTTATTTGCCACGCTAAAGCTCTTATATCCTTCTTGTTCAATTTCTAAAGCCAAACTAAGATCTCCTGATTTAATAATTGTTCCATCAGATATTATATGAACCCTTTGTGCCTCCAGTAACTTTAAAAGTTTAGCATGATGTGTAATAATTAAAATACTTACATTATGAGTTTTACGATATTCTTTAATATTTTCACAAACTACTTTAATACTATCAACATCTAATCCACTATCAAGCTCATCAAGTAAAATTAACTTAGGCTCTAACATCCATAGATGAAGAAGTTCATTTTTTTTACGTTCTCCCCCACTCATTCCTTCGTTAATTCCCCTGTGAATAAAACTTTTAGGAATGGCTAACTTCTCACAGATGCTTTCCATTTTTTTATTAAAATCATATAAATTAACATTTTGACCATTTTTTTCAGCTAAAGCAATTCTTAGCATTTCTGAATTTGTTACCCCAGGAATCTCAATCGGACTTTGATTTACTAAGTATATTCCTTCTCTCGCTCGCGCAGTAATATCTAATTTCAATAAATTAGAAGAGTTAAATATCATTTCTCCCTCAGTTACTAAATAACTAGGGTCACCAATAATAGTTTTACAGATTGTACTTTTACCTACCCCATTAGGTCCCATTATTCCATGAATTTCATTCATATTTATCGTTAAATTAAAATCTTTTAAGATTTTCTTATTATTTATTTCGACACTTAAATCTTTAATTTTAAGCATAATTATCACCAAGAAGATTTTATCATCTGGGCCTAAAAAAAGCAAATAATCTTAACGATTTTTGCTTTAATCTTCTTCTTGTTTTTCGATTCTTATTAAGACTTCTCGAGGTTTCGATCCATTAGATGGACCAATTATTCCTCTTTCTTCTAATAAATCAACGATTCGAGCAGCTCTATTATACCCTAAACGAAATCTTCTTTGTAAGAGTGATGCACTTATTTTCCCTGTCTCAATCGCAAAATCAACTATCTCATTATATAAAGGATCTTCATATTCTTCTTGTTCATATCCTTCTCCAGCTGCCATATGAGTTGGTTCAGCTTGTAAAAGCGTATTATCATACTGAGCAAGTTGCTCTTTAGATACATATTCAATTAACCTTCCAATTTCATTATCACTAATAAATGTTCCTTGAATTCGAAGAGGATGATTTTCTCCCATTGGCAAGTATAACATATCCCCTCGTCCTAGTAGCTTTTCAGCACCAGGTGAATCTAAAATCGTTCTTGAATCAATATAAGACGCAACTGTAAAAGCAATTCTTGATGGAATATTTGCTTTTACTACTCCCGTAATTATATCCGTCGAAGGTCTTTGCGTAGCAACAATTAAATGAATTCCAGCGGCTCTAGCCATTTGCGTAATTCTCATAATTGAATCTTCAACTTCTTTAGCAGCAACTAACATCAGATCTGCAAGTTCATCAATAATTACTACAATATATGGCAGCAATGGTTCATTTAAATCATTTTTTCGATTTTGCTTAGCTAACATTTCATTATAAGAACTAATATTTTTAGCCCCTTTATCTTCAAATAAAGTATATCTGCGATCCATTTCCGCTACAATCTTTTGCAAAGCAATATTTGCTTTTTTAGGATCAGTTACTACTGGACATAACAAATGAGGAACTCCATTATAATTAGATAATTCAACTTTTTTAGGATCAACCAAAACTAATTTGACTTCATCTGGTTTTTTTAACATTAAAATTGAAGCAATAAAACTATTAATACAAACTGATTTACCACTTCCAGTTGAACCAGCTACTAATAAATGAGGCATTTTATTTAAATCTGCACAGCATGTTCTTCCCATTAAATCTTTTCCAAGTGCCACTAAGATTTTAGCATCTTGCATATTTTTCGGAATCGAACTAAATACTTCTCTGATTGGAACTGTAGCAACTTGTCTATTGGGAATTTCAATACCGACCGTACTTTTACCTGGAATTGGAGCTTCAATTCGGACATCTTTAGCAGCAAGTGCTAAAGATATTTCTTTATTAATACTAGTTATTCGATTTAATTTAGTTGCTGCTTTTATTTCAACTTCATACTGAGTTACAGCTGGCCCCTCATGAATTTCAACTACTTTACCAACTATTTGAAAATCAGCTAAAACTCTTTCTAAAGCTACTTTATTAGCACTTAAGAATTCGGCAGTATTTAATTTCCCACTTTTTTTAACGGGGTCAAGAAGTTCTAAAGTTGGAAGTTCATAATTTCCATTAGTTGAATTTACAGCTTTAGGAATCTCATTTTCTGTCACTTCTTGTTGAATAGGATTATTATGATAATTTTTAATATCTTCCGCACTAGTAATTATTACTTTATCAAGATCATCATCGTCTTCTTCATCATCATCTTTTTCATCAGTTCTAAACAATTTACTTTCTTTAGCATTTTTACCAATACTCTTAAACATTTTGTTAATTTTACCGATAACATCTGCAAAAGTTATATCAAATACCATTATCAGTCCAAAGACTCCAAAAACACCTAATATTATATAAGTGCCTTTTAACTCAACTAAAAATACAAATAGCCAAGCAAACAGTGCCCCTATTATTCCTCCAC
>CAZFQF010000033.1:7240-9164 GCA_964520725.1 uncultured Muribaculaceae bacterium
AACTCAACTAAAAATACAAATAGCCAAGCAAACAGTGCCCCTATTATTCCTCCACTCATTCCGATTACAACCTTTTTCATAAACATCACACTAGCTTTTATATCTGGGTTATTATTTATATAATCTAAATGAGAAAACGCAAGTAAAGCAATCAATAAAATATATAAACCTATTAATCTTGAAGTAAAGAACTTAGGCAAAGATCTTTTTAAAACCATTAAAGTTCCAAGAACTAATAATAGAATTATTAAAATTGCCCACCAAGTACCCATAAGAAAAATAGCAAATGATTTTATGAGATGCCCTACAGGTCCAAAAGAACCAATTCCAATAATACTAATAAGAATTAAAATTAAACCAGTTAATTCCGAACTAAATTTAACTTTACTTGGATTATCATCTTTCCTTTTTTTCTTCTTTGCCATATTCTCACCTTAAAATAATTATAACGTATACCTTATTTTTTTGCAAAGAAAATAGACAACTAGATGTCTATTATACTTAATTTTAATAACCCAGATTACTTTGAATGGATTTACACTTGTTCCTAATCCAGTTATTCGTGTCGTAGATTTAAGTGTTACTGCGGGGCGCAATCCGCCATCCAAGTCGTAGTTGATGTAAAAGGAGCCATCCCAACGCACGAAGAACACCACCGAGTCATCTCCATTGAAGTAACCCGGAGAGGCAGACCACCACTTATCGCCACTTGTATTTCGATATAAATAATAATCTTCATTAGAATTATTACTTACTCCTCCAGCATATGCTATCTCATCTGCAGTTAATAGTCCAACTGGATTGGTTAATTTTCCATTTCCTTTGGTTGTATCACTTACTGTAAATGCATCATTTTTTAAGCCACATTTGAAATTTGGAGTTTTTGTATTCTCTAATCTTTGATATCCTGCATAATAAGTTAAGCTTGTTCCAAAACCTGTTCCGGTTGCATCTCCTCCAACCTCACTTTGTAATTGTCTGTCATTACAATATATTGTATCTGCTATCTTTGATGCTTGACTTGATAGCTTGGTTGTATACCATGTATCTAAATTTGTTTTTATTGTGCTATTTGTTTCATTTGTTGTTGCCTGTACTCTACTTGTTGATGCGACTCCTGCTGCTCCTCCATACATATAGCCAACATATTTTGCATCATTAGACGGCGTATTAAATGCTGTTGTATATGTTGTTCCACTATATCTCGCAAACGCATTTGTTTCTCCATCTTGTGATACATCACACGGATTAGCTACTGCATTTGGATTGTAATTATAAAGTGTTAACTTGATAGATCCATCTCCCACTACTCTTACTACTCGCCAGCACATATTTGCAAATACTACATAGTTATTTTCTACTGCTCCTCGGTAGTAATATGAAGTTCCATAGTCATCTTCAGCTTTAAATACTCCACTTGTTCCTGGGGCTGAGATAACTTGATCTAGTTCGTGTTTTATGGATTTTGTTACATTCCCACCGCTTACTTCTAATATTTGATACATTACTGTACATTTTCCTGTAATGGATGATTCCTCCTCATCGCATATATATTTCCCTATATCTGCACTGGTGGAATACCACTCTCTCCAATAAGTCGCATTTTCTATTTCAAATCCTGTGGCACCTGTTTTATATGTATCTCCTATAAATATCATGTAAAGATTTGGATCGCCATATTCTATAGGCGTTTTTTCTGTATAATTTAATGCTATAGGCGCTACACTACCAAAATCAGGAGTTGTTTTAGCATTTATTGTTGCTATCCCACCTTCTTGAGCTATGATATTATCTTTTAAGCAGTCAATACATGCTATATCATTTATTCCTACATGAGCTTTAAACGTTTTTCCTTGATCAACATTCTGGTTCTCTCCTGTATCAGGAAAGTATAATTCTAATGCATATGTATGCACTTTATCTC
>CAZFQF010000034.1:0-9098 GCA_964520725.1 uncultured Muribaculaceae bacterium
AAAAATCTTGATTGGGATTCATATATTTCAAATAAAATTAAAAATAATTTAGATATTTGCCATAGTAAAAGAATTATAAATGAAGAGACATATGAGAAAGGACTTAAAATTTTAGGAGAGTCATCTAAATACTTAGATACGAGTGAATTTGCATTAGTTCATTCAGATATTCATTTTGATAATATAATATATACTAATGATGAAGAAATAAAAATAATAGATTTTGAAACTTCCATATCAGCACCTATTGATTACGAATTAGACATATTTTTGAGAATGTGTAATAATCCGTTTAAATATGCTAGTGAAGAAACAGAAAAATATGTAAAGATTGAAGACTATCAAAATATAGAAAAATGGATGAGAAAATTTTATCCAGAAATATTTTCACATAAATACTATGAAATGAGAATGAAGTATTATGATTTAGAAGCAAACATAAGATTACTACCAAGATTTAACGATAATGAAGAACTCAAACAATTAATAATTGAAATAATTGGTAAAATAGAAGAAGCACTAAGTTAGCGAGTAGTAAGAGTAGTGGGGGACGGATCAATCAAACTAACATTATATAATTACAATCCAAATAGCGTAGATAATCCATGTGATTCATCACAAGATGGAGGAACAAATGCTTTTGCCAGATATAGTGGAACAACATATACAACAGCCTTCAATACGCAGTATAATGATGCCAAATATGTAGGATATATGTATGGAGGAGCAGCAGGAGTTGCATCAACATCAAGAGAGCAAGCAACAACAAATGAAACAAATAGTACAATCAAAACAAATTTAGATACATGGTATACAGCAAAATTAAGTAGTTATGCCTCAAAGATAGCAGATACAATATACTGTAATGATCGTCAATTGCAGAGTGAAATAGGAGGATCAGCAACAGGAACAGGATTCGGAAACAGTGAAACAAATTATGCAGGGTATCATAGATTAGAAACAAATAAAACTCCAAATTTCAAATGTGGCTTAAAAAATGATTCATTCACTGTAACCGAAACAACCAAAGGAAATGGAAAATTAACTAATCCAGTGGGCTTATTAACAGCAGATGAGATAGCATATGCTGGAGGTATATTCTGGACTATTAATACGGATTATTATTTACATCGAAATACAAGTGAATCTTGGTGGTGGTCTGCCTCGCCACACTACTTCTCTGGTTACTCGGAGGTGTTCTTCGTGGACAGCGATGGCTACTTTTCCATCAACTACGTGAATGACACTGGTGGCTTGCGCCCCGCAGTAACACTTAAATCTACGACTCGAGTAACCGGATTAGGAACGAGTGTAAATCCTTACAAAATAATTTCTTAATTAATACTATTTATTTAATAAGTATACTTTTAGAATCCTAAAATATTAAATTTGCTTAGTGAGGTTGTTTCTTCTTACAAAATATATTATAATGATAGATAGGATATGAGGGTTAAAGTATGAATATTATTGATATAATTACAAAGAAAAAAAATCGTAATGAATTAACGTATGCAGAATTAGATTTTGCTTTCAACGGATATAAAAATAAGACTATCCAAGATTATCAAATGAGTGCTTTGTTAATGGCAATTACGATAAATGGAATGAGTTTGGAAGAAACGATTGCTCTAACCGATATTTTTATTAAAAGTGGAGAAGTTTATGAGTTTAATAAAAAAGTTTGTGATAAACATTCAACGGGTGGAGTAGGAGATTCAACAACTTTTGTTGTAGCTTCAATTGTTTCGAGTATGAATATTCCAATGGCTAAAATGAGTGGTAGAAGTTTAGGTTATACAGGTGGAACAATCGATAAGTTAGAAAGTATTCCTGGATATAAAATTGAACTTTCCAAAGAAGAATTTTATGATCAAATAAATAAAATAGGTTTAGCAATTTGTTCTCAAAGTGATTTATTAGTACCACTGGATAAACTTATTTATGCTTTAAGAGATGTAAGTGGAACAACCGAATCGATTCCATTAATAGCTTGTTCTATTATGAGTAAGAAAATTGCCTGTGGTGCTACTTATATAGTTATTGATGTTAAAGTAGGAGAAGGAGCTCTTATTAAAACTAAGGAAGAAGCAGAAATTCTTAGTGATTGGGTTGTTAATATTGGAAAATATTATAATAGAAAAGTTAAAACAATTATTACTCCAATGGATATTCCTTTATCTTTATCGATTGGGAATGCTTTGGAAGTTTTAGAAACAATTGAAGTTTTAAAAGGTAAAAATACGAGACTAAAAGAAGTAAGTGTAGAAATAGCGGCAAATATTATTAGTATGGCTAAAGGTATATCTGTCGAAGATGCAACTATTTTATGTAATAATGCACTTAAGAAAAATAGTGCTTATAAAACTTTTGAGAAATGGATCAGCACCCAAGGAGGTAACTTAGAGCAGATAAAAATTAGTGATAAAGTCTTTTCATTAAAAAGTAATGTTAATGGAAAGATTGAATCAATAAGTGCGATAAATTGTGCCAAGTTATTTCTAAAACTTGGAGGGGGCAGATTAAATAAAGAAGATGCTATTAATTATGGAGTTGGAATTAAAATAATTCATGATATTAATTCCTTTGTCCAAAAAGGTGATGTGTTAGCCGAATTATATGTTGGAGATTATGATATTGAGTTAACTGAAGAAGATTTAAAATTATTTATAATCAAATAATTTTAAGGAAATAAAAAAGTGGAAATTCCACTTTTTAAATGTTTATGTTTTATTTATCTTCAATTTTAATATTTAATTTTTTAAGTTCAGCAGAAATATCTTCTTTAACAAATAGTTCTAAAGGAATATCTAAAGCCATTGCGAAAGAATATAAGACAGCTAAACTAAATGTTTGTTCAGTTTTGACACTTTCAATATTTCCAATTAAGCCTCTAGAAAATAAAGTTTTCTCAGCTAACTCTTCTTGAGTAAGATTTCGGTATTTTCTAAATAATTTAATTCTTTTAGAGGTTAAATCATAAATATACTGAATATTTTCTTTACTTTTCATAATTATCCACCTCATCTTGATTTTATCAATTAAAAGCAAAAACTTTTGTCAGTATATGATTTCAAAAAAAGGCAAAAAAAAAGAGTAAAAACTCTTTATTCAAAAAAATTTCGGATATCGATCTCAAGTGCATCTGCGATTCGACCTAGTGTGGCAATAGAGAAACTTTTATTTTTTTTTGTACTTTCAATTTCGCAAATATAATCACTACTAACATTAGCTTCTTCAGCTAATCTTTGTTGGGTATATTTCTTTTCCTTACGATATTTGCGAATATTTAATCTAGCAACATCATAATAAAAACCATCCGAATTAAGTGCCATACACATAACCTACTCTCATAACAATATTTTATTAAAAAAACTGACTAAACAGAACGGTCTTATAGTCCTATTTTTTATTGTTATTATGGTTGTTTATTGCAAACTTTATTCAATAATTATAAAGTTTTTTTATTTTTTATAAATTCTCTTAAAATTTTAGTAATAGCTCTTTTCTCAATTCTAGATACGTAACTGCGAGAAATTTTTAGATTTTTAGCAATTTCTTTTTGGGTAAATTCCTTACTATTGTATAATCCATATCTTTTAATAATGATTTCTTTTTCACGTTCGGTTAAAATACCAATAAACTCATAGAGTAGTTCGATATTATATTTTTGATTTAATTCTTCAACAATATCTTCATCATCACCTTTTAGAATATCAATTAAGTTTATTTCGTTGCCATCTTTATCAGTTCCGATGGAATCGTTTAAACTGATATTATTGACATGTTTTTTATTACTACGGTAGTGCATTAAAATTTCATTTTCAATACAACGTGCGACATAGGTAGTAATTCTAGTGTTTTTAGCAAGTTTATAAGAATCAATTCCTTTTACCAACCCAATTGTTCCGATACTAATTAAATCATCTGTATCATACTCTTTATTTTCATATTTTTTAACAATATGAGCAACTAATCTTAAATTATGTTCAATAAGTTTCGAGCATCTCTATCACCCATAAGCATCTTATTAATGCACTGTTCTTCTTCCAGTTTATTTAAAGGATCAGGAAAAACATTAATTGAGTAAGCCCCAGTAAAGAAAAGTAAACTTTTTAATAAAGAAATTAAATAAAACAACATCTTATCACCAATAAATTTTATGTTAATAGATATTGAATTATGGCTTAAATTTTAAGATTAGATTGAAAATAGGAAATTTGTAAGTTTTTTACTTCTTTTAGTTTGAGACTAATTTTCTAAAAAAGAACTCGTGAGTTCTCTTACAATATGAAATAGTAGGAGAGTGAATTAATGTTAAATAAGTAATTTAGGCAAATAGTATTAAATATTAAAAATCAAATAATTAATATTGTTGTTTAATTAATTATAAATTATCCTTCCATTTAATTTTAAGTATTATTAACTCGGTTTTAATTTATTAAATATTAATTATTTGTTATAATGATAAAGACGAGGTGAGGGAATATGTTAAGTTTATTTATTCCAGATATTTATCAAAAAAGTATTTATGAAATAAATTATCAAAAATTGAAAAAAAATGGCTTAAAATGTCTTATTTTCGATTTAAATAATACGCTAGTTCCATTAAATGCTAAAAGTCCAAATAAAAAAGTTAAAGATTTAATGGAAGATTTAAAAATTTTGGGTTTTAAATTAATAATTATTAGTAATTCTACTAAGAAAAGAGTAGAGCCTTTTAAAGATATCTTA
This sequence comes from uncultured Muribaculaceae bacterium, assembly GCA_964520725.1. Lineage (GTDB taxonomy): Bacteria > Bacillota_I > Bacilli_A > RF39 > UBA660 > DUUS01. Next base: position 4,732 of record CAZFQF010000034.1, read on the forward strand.
TGTATTGATTCAGCTTATTTATCTTTTAAACCTTTTAAAAGAAAATATAAAAAGATCTTAAAGGTTTATAATTTTAAAGAAACAGAAGTGGCTTGTATTGGTGATCGATTAATGTTTGATGTCTTAGGAGCGAATCGGATGGATTTTACAAGTGTTTTGGTTAATCCCATTGGAATTTCCGATTACATTTATTTTAAAGCTGATCGTTTAATTGAAAATTCCATTTATAATTATTTAGAAAAAAAAGATATCTTAAAGAAAGGAGTATATTATGATTAAAATATGCTATGGATGTGGTGTTAAACTTCAATGTGAAAACTCGGCTGGGGCTGGGTATATCCCCGAAAATAAAGTAGATAATGCATCTTATTGTCAAAGATGTTTTAAAATGATGCATTATGGAGTGCTTAGTTCTAGTGATACTCCTAAAGAAATTAATACAATTATAAATGCTATTAATAAAGATAATAAGTTTGTAATTTTTTTAATGGATTTTCTGATGATGAACTTAGAAACTATTAAGATTTTTAAAAAAATTAAAAAAGATAAACTATTAGTTTTATCAAAAGCTGATATTATTCCTAAAAATATGAAAGAAGAAAAAATAAAGAGTTATTTAAAAGAAAATTATCAAATAAATGATGATATTAGATTAATTAGTAGTTTTAGTTTTCCAAAAGTTGAGGCTTTAATTAAATATTTATTTAAAAGAAATATAACTTCTGTTTATATAGTTGGTTTGTCTAATTCGGGCAAAAGTACTTTAATTAATAAAATAATTGAAGTTAGTGGTTCCAAGATGCAAAAAATTACAACAAATTATACGCCTAATACAACTTTAGATTTTATTAGAATTAAAATTAATGATAATTTAACAATTATTGATTCGCCAGGATTTATTGTTCCAAGTATTAATGATGATGTGATTTTAAAAAAGAATAATATTAAAGTTTCAATTAAACCAACGACATTCCAAATGAAAGCTGGGGAGTCTTTAAGTATCGAAAATTTCTTTTTGAATTTTAGTGAAAATACTTCTATTACTTTATATATGTCTAACGAATTTAAAACTAATAAATATTTTAAAGATGTAGAGTTTGATAATGAAATATCGGTTCAAGATAATACAGATTTATTAATAACTGGATTAGGTTTTATTAATGTTAAAAATAAATGCATGATTAAAACAAACAATATTAAAAGTGAATTAATTTCAGTAAGGGACAGTATCTTTGGAAGTGATAAAGATGAATAAAATCAAAGTAATGAATGATGATTTAGCTAATAAAATAGCTGCTGGAGAAGTTGTTGAACGAATTGCTAATGTAGTAAAAGAGTTAGTTGAAAATAGTTTAGATGCCTTATCCAAAAGTATTAAAATTGAACTTATTGATGCAGGGACTAAAATGATTAAAGTAACAGATGATGGAATAGGAATGAGCAAGGAAGATGCTAAAACTGCTTTTCTAAGACATGCAACTAGTAAAATATATAAACTAGAAGATTTATTTTTTATCAATTCTTTAGGGTTTAGAGGAGAAGCATTACCTTCGATTGCGAGTGTTGCTAAAGTAACTCTAATATCAAGTGAAGGCGATGCTGGAATAAAAATCGTTATAAATGGCGGAAAGTTTGAAGAGGAAAGTGCTAGTGATGCCCGCAGAGGTACAATAATTGAAGTTAAAGATTTGTTTTATAATACTCCAGCTCGGTTAAAATATTTAAAAAGTGAACAAACCGAACTTGCCAATACTACTAGTTTCATTGAAAAACTTGCTTTATCTTATCCGGAAGTAGCTTTTGAACTAATAAATAATAATTCTAAAATTATTAAAACTTCTGGATCAGGAAATTTACTTAAAACTATTCATGAAATATATGGACTAGATGTTAGTAAAAATATGCTGGAAATCAAAGGATCAAATGATGATTTTGATATTCAAGGCTATATTTGTAAGCCCAATATTTTAAAATCCTCAAGAAACTATGTTACAACGATTGTAAATAATAGAGTTGTTAGAAATAATGAACTTAATAAAACAATTAATGATGCTTATTTTACATATAAACCAGAGGGAAAGTTTCCAATTGCAATCTTAAAAATTGAGACTGATCCCACTTTAATAGATGTTAATATTCATCCGACTAAACAAGATATTAAATTCAGTAAAATTAATTCCTTAGATGATTTGATTTTTAGTCTAATAAAAAATGCTTTATATAGTTCTTTATTAATTCCTAAAGTAGAAGTAGGGGTTATTAATCGAAATAATGATATTCCAATTTTAAAAGAAAAAAAATATGCAGGAAAAGAAGAATATCAATTAATAGAAGAAACTTCTAAAATTGAAGATGAGCAAATAATTTTTGATTTTAAAGCTGATAAAAAGAACGAACAAATTAAACGTTTAGAACTATATCCTTGTGGATTAGTTTTTGGTACTTATATCGTTGCCCAAAATGAAGAGGGAATGTACTTAGTTGATCAGCATGCAGCTGAGGAAAGAGTTAACTATGAAAGAATTTTAAAAGAACTAAATAGTAAAAAAATTACAATTACGCAGCTTCTTTTTCCAATTAATCTTGAGTTTTCAGCTAGCGATTATTTAAAATTTGAAGAAAATCAAAAGTTACTTACTGACTTAGGATTTGCAATTGAAGAGTTTGGAATTAATACGATTACCATTAAAGCTCATCCGACTTGGTTAATTGAAGGCTATGAAGAAGAAAGTATTAGAAAAATAGTTGATTTAATAATTGCGATGCCCCTAAATTTTAATATTGCAAAATTTTATGATAAAGTTGCGGCAAGTGCAGCTTGTAAGACTAGTGTTAAAGGCAATACAAATATTACTCTTTCTCAAATGGGAAGTATCTTATCTAAATTGGTTCTTTGTGATAATCCTTATAACTGTCCACATGGAAGACCAACAATTATTACTTTTACGAAATACGAAATCGAAAAAATGTTTAAAAGGGTGATGAATTAAATGATTATAACAATCATCGGACCAACTGGAGTTGGTAAAACTCGTTTGAGTTTAGAGTTAGCTAAAAAGTATAATGGAGAAATTATTAATGCTGATAGTACTCAGGTATATAAAGAAATGAATATTGGAACTGCTAAAATAATGGATTTAGAAGGTGTACCACATCATTTAATCGATATAATAGACGTAAGTGATGAATATACAGTCTATGATTATCAAAAAGATGCGAGAGCTATTTTAAATGATATTTTGAAAAGAAATAAAACAGCAATCATAGTTGGAGGCAGCGGATTATATTTAAGTGCACTTTTATATGATTATAATTTTTCTAAAGAAAATCAAATTTATGATTTAGATTCATTAAGTGATCAAGAAATGTATGAAGAACTAAGTTCTTTAGGGATAGAAATAGATCGAAAAAATCGGCAAAGATTAATTAGAGCATATGCTAAATATATAAAAAATAGTGAGCCGATTATTTCTGAAGATGGCGGAAAAAATTTAATTTATGATACTCATGTTATTGGTTTAACAGCAGATAGAGAAATATTATATCAAAAAATAAATCAGCGCGTTGATGAAATGATTGAAGAAGGATTAATTCAGGAAGTAAGAAATCTATTTTCTAAATATCCCAATTCCAAAGAGTTAAAAACAGCAATTGGATATAAAGAATTTATTCCTTACTTAAATAAAGAAATCTATTTAGAAGAAGTCTTATCTACAATTAAACAAAATAGTCGGAATTATGCCAAAAGACAATATACTTGGATTAATCATAAGATGAATGTTAATTGGTTTACTACGGACTTTAACAATTTTAATAATACAGTTCTAGAAGTTTTAGAATATCTTAATAGTTTTAAACATTAAGATATTTTTTAATTGAAAAAATTTATTAAACAAGTTATAATTAACACATAAGAATAGGAGTCTAATCATGAAAACAAAAAAAATAATAGGAATAATAATTTCAGTAGTGTTGTTACTCCTAATAACAATAGGAGCATCATATGCATACTTTAGTGTAACCTATCCAGGAAGTAATTAATGAAAATATAACAAAAGCGATAAAATACGAAGTAAAAGATGAATTATTAAATTTCAAGACAACTGGAGTATTCAAAGCTGAAGATGATTATGGAACAAGCTATTATTACCGAGGAGCAGTAGAAAATAACTATGTAGTATTTGCAAATATGTATGGAGGAACAGCTGGAGAAACATCAACAAGTAGAGCACAAGCAACAACAAATGAGACAAATAGCACAATTAAGACAAATTTAGATACATGGTATACAACCAAGCTATCAAGTCAAACCTCAAAGATAGCTGATACAATATATTGTAATGATCGTCAATTGCAAAGTGAAGTAG
>CAZFQF010000035.1:0-9086 GCA_964520725.1 uncultured Muribaculaceae bacterium
TTTGATTAATATATTCGCAATTTTTTTAGAAGATTCTTTATGATTTTTACCGTTTGCCATTTTACAATTGCTTCGATAATAATTCCTTAACATTTGATCTCTATAATTCTCTTTCGTAACTAAGACATATTCTCCGGAAAAATCTTCCGATAAACATTCAGGTAAGAGTTTATGTACTCTAATCATTAAATCGACCCAAAAGTATTTATAATCTTTTTTTGCCAAATCTCGAATTACATCTTCAAATGATTTATTTACCTTTTTTCTTTCTTCATACATGATTAACATACGACCCATAATTCTTATAGCTTCATCATTTATCAAACTATCAAAACTATTTTGTATATTATCTATCATTTTCTTGTTCCTTTCGTTGCTTTAGAAATTATCTTCTAAAATTTTTTCTTTCTTTCGTATTAATTCAAACCATAACTCTACTGCTCTTTCTTCTGCATCTATTTTAATTAGTTTATAGGTAATAAGGGTTGCTAAAAACATAATTAAAAAAACCATAATATCACTTTCTATTAATATTGTATTAAATAAATAAAATGTTTTAGGCAGCTTAAAAGTTGAGAATATTCCTACACTAGCAAAATAAGTTAAGCTAGTAAGTGTAAGAACGGCAATCGTATTTAAACCCTTATAATATAACTTATATAATAATCTTTTTCGCTTATCTTTATCCATAAACTTTGCCTTTCTTAAGTTATGTTTACTATAATACTGCAAAAGTATATAACAAGTAAAGATGTTTTCTTCTTATTAATTGATAGAATTTTTAGAAACTAAATTTAACAAGATTATTTCTAAGCAATTTATAACTTATGATTTACTTGCTCAGATGTTTACTAATAAACGTTTTTCAGAAAATTATGATGCAAAAACTAACGTAGCATATCAAGATTTTTTAAATAAACGTAGAAAAGATCACTTTAATGACTAAATCTAGTCCAAAAGTAGTTTTGAGGCACAGATTTTACTTAGCAAAGAATAACCCAGATAATACTAAATATTTTAATGATAAAAAACTAATGAAAAAAGTTTTTGGAATGTTTGATTATTACGGAAATGTAAGAAAAAAAGCTTTATTTCTACTGGATTACTACAGAGGAGATTTTAAAAAAAAAGAATTAATGAATATTGTTTTTGAAAACGGTAAATATGCTACAAATTTGGAAGTTGAAAAAAGAAAATTAGAATATGCAAAATATATTGAAAATTCTAATTTATATCAATTCATTGTTTCATTTAATAATAATTATATAGAAGAACATTGTTCATTACAGGAACTTGAACAAAAAATGGTAAAAGATATTATTCCTCGGTTTATTAAAGAATGTGGTTTTAAAGATATTAAAAATATGAGTTATCAGATATCATGTCATACCGATAGCAAAAGCGGTCATTGGCATTATCATTTTTCTTTTGTAGAAAAAAAACCAAACTTTTGTAATTCTCAGGGTAGTGTCGACTATCGGCGAAAAGGCAAATTTACTAATAGAGAACTAAATTTTCTTAAAATGCAAACTGCTCTATCCATTGAGAGAGAAAAGGCTATAAAACCAATGACTATTGAGCTTAATAAAGAAATTGATAATCTTAAAACTTACTTTAATAAAGATACTAAAAACTTCATACTTAAAGATAAATACGATCTTATATTAGAAGATAAATTATTAGAACTAGGTAAATTACTTTATATTAAGCGTAAGGAAGAAAATAAAACATCCGGTAAAATTAAATATAATTCCATACGTGATAAAGAAATTAAGAATTTAACTAATGAAATTAAAAAGCATCTTTTTAAAAACAAAAATTCTGAAGTTTATATGCAAAAAGAAAAATTTGATTTTGCGATAAAGCAAATTAACGATTATTTTCAAAAATTGAAAAAAGATAATCATATTAAAAAAACAGAGACTAAAAAAGAAGACTTCGTTATTCAAAAAGAAGATTCAATAAACAACTACATTTTTAATGCTATTGTTAATCAAGCCAAAAATACATATTTTGATAATTATAAAAATAAAATTAGTGCTAATGATATAATTCAGGAAGCCGTATATAAAAATTATAGTAATAATCAAAAAAACAATAGGTATAATATTTTAAAGAACTATCTTGCTAATCCTACAAATTCTAGTAAAAAATTTGTAAGTAAATATATGATTGAAAAAGCTGTTAAAAATCTTAATTATGAAATGGATCAAGCAGCAGAAATGTTCGCCGAATTGTTTGCCAATAATAATTATTTGGATAAGTGAAAATAAAAAAATTATGAAATACTACATAATTTTTTTATGCAAATTTTTAAGTAAAGGAGGATATTTTTATTAAAGAAGTTGCTAACTTAATTAAAACTAAAAGAATCGAAAAGGGATATTCTTTATCACAACTTGCTGCTGAAATAAATATAAGTTATTCTAAACTCTATAGATTGGAAAAAGGCACTTTTAAAAAGCCTAATTTTGTTATCTTATATCGAATATGTCAAAAATTAAAAATTAATTACGATTATTTATTAAAAGCATTAGGGTACGAAATTTTGATTCCGAATAAAGAATTATTAACTCGAAATAATTCTTTATATACTATGGTTTAAAAAGAATAAATATATTTTTAAAAGAAAAAAATAAAAAATATAACAAAATTTAAAGAATTGGAGGTAAAAATATAATAGTTATAAAAAAAAAGATAAGTCTTTAATAACATATAATTTGTGTAAATCAAAAATGAAACATTTAGGTAGCGTATTTACAGATGAACAAGAATTATTGCAATCTATATTAAATATACACAACGAAGGACAAGCCATTGAGTGTGATCCTATGTATAACAAAGGAATGTTTTATAAAAAACTATTAGAACAACCTAAATATAAATACGATTTAGAAGCTATAACAAAAAATTATGACTGTGAATACGGAGACGCGAGTAAATTACCATTAAATAATAATTTTTTAAAGAGCTTAATATTAGATCCACCTTTTATGTTTGGTACTCATGGGCAAACGAAAAACAATGTTATTAATAAAAGATATACCATGTTTGATACTTTTGAGGATTTAGTAGCTTTATATACAGAAACATTAAAAGAGGCGTATAGAACATTAAAAAAGAATGGCTTATTAATATTCAAATGTCAGGATTATACAGATAGTAGAACTACAATGACACACGTAATGGTATATAATATAGCAACTAAATTAGGATTTTATGCAAAAGATATTGCAATTTTAGTTAAAAAAAACAAGATTTTTAACGGCAATTTAAAACAGCGGCATTTAAGAAAAGTACATAGTTACTTTTGGATATTTATAAAAAAATAATAAAATTTAATGCCTTATATTGGCTAGAAAGAAGTGATTTTATGGAAGATCAAAAAATTGTAAATCTTTGTTTATTAGATGAAAATGTGAGTTTGGAAGCTAAGGGATTGTACTCTCTTATTCAAAGTATGGTAGCTAATGAAGATACCTCTTTGAAAAAATTATATGAACTAGCTAATGAAGAAAAAAATTATTTAAATAATTTTATACTAGAACTTGTTGAAAATAATTATTTATTTTTAAGTGTTCCTAGAGAATTAGGCGAAGACGAACTATATCATATTTTTAAAGGTAAAATTATAAATGAAAACGAATCTGAATAATTATTTTTTATGGATATAAAAATTGTTATCATTTTAATATTAGTTATCATTATTCCTGTTTTATTATATTTTGTAGAGCCTTATGTGGGTTTTTTGTTTAGAACAAAAGTCAGAAACTTAAATGAACATGGATCAGCTCGTTTTTCTACAACTAAAGAGATTAAGAAAAATTTTACTAAAGAAAGTATTATAAATATTAAGAATGCGGGTGTTCCAATTATTTATTCTAAGGATTTAAACTACGTCTGGTTTGATAACAAAACTCCACATTATTTATATCTGGGATCAAGTGGCTCAGGTAAAACTGTTACAGCAGTTATTCCTTTGTGTGCTTTTTTTGCTTCTGCAAAAAAATCTCGAAGTCTATTTATTACCGATCCAAAGGGCGAAATATTCACTGAAACTTCTAAAATGTTCGTTAATAATGGATATAAAGTTTTTACAATAGATTTTCGTAATCCTTCTTTGTCGAATCGAATAAATTTATTACAATCTCTCATTAAGGAACATGATGCTTATATTGAAGCAGAAAATAAAGCAGAAGTTATTGCATCCAAACGAGAACAGCCAAATACTCCGGAGTAAGAAAAAAAACTTATAGAAAATGAAATAATCTTTCGTAATGAATCCATATCTCATTTAGCTGAAACTAATAAATTAATAACTGCAACTGCTGAAATGCTTACCACTGAAAAAAGTTCGGGTGGAGACTCTAAGTTTTGGAATAACTCCGCAAGTAATTTATTACAGGGTTTAATCGGCTTATTTTTAGAAGATTATAAAGCCGGGAAAATAAAAAAAGAAAAAATTACATTGACTAGTGTCAAAAAATTTCAGAATTCTTTTATGGAAGAAGATAATTTAGATACACTTACAGAATACTTAAAAACAAAAGCCTATGGAATGAAAAGTAAAGATTCTCTTACTTCTATTCTTGGAGCTTCTGAAAACACTTTTAAATCAATATGCTCTGTTTTTTCAGAACGTATGGCTTTATTTGATAATATCACAGTTGCCAATATAACATCAGAGTCTGATTTTGATTTAGATATTCTTGGTAAAGAAAAATCGGTATTGTATGTTATTATTCCTGATGAGGATAAAACCTATTATGGAATTGTTACTCTTTTAGTTGGATTAATTTATAAAGAATTGGTAAAACTTGCAAATAATCAAGAAAATAAACAGTTGCCAATAGGTATTGATTTTATACTTGATGAATTTTGTAATTGTCCCCCTATTAATGATATTGAATCAATAGTATCAGTATCAAGAAGTAGAAATATGAGATTTCATTTTTTTATTCAATCATTTAGTCAGTTAGATCAAGTATATGGTAAAGATGTTGCTCAAATCATTCGTGATAACTCTGGATTAATTTACTTGAAAACGAATACAATGCAGACCGCTCAGGAAATTAGCACCATGCTAGGAAAACAAACTTTAACAAGTCAATCAGTTAGTGAATCAATGGGTACAATAGCTTATAATGGGAATCTTTCAACTTCCCTTATGGGGCGTGAATTATTAACTGCTGATGAAGTTCACAAATTAGTTTATAAAACAATTATCTTTCCCACCGTTGGTTATCCCATTTTCAGAAAAACCATTTTATATAATAAACTATCATGCTATCGTAAAGGCACTTTAAATAGACAATCAAGACCATTATTAGACCTTAGCCATACTTATTATACTGTTAATCAAATTAACGAAAATAACATCGAAGAAATGCCTTTAGAAGTGAATCGATTACTTGAAGAAAAAAAAGTTCATGATACTGCTATTCTTATGGATACTATGAAGATTATTAATACTGTTTTAGATGATATTAAAAATATATCATATGAAGTTGTTAATATAGAAACTAATTTCTTTCTTAGGGTTATTATACCTTATATCGTTAATGGAGATGATCAAGATAGATTGGAAACTGATATTGATAATAATGTTTATCATAAAATATTTAATTTTATTGATAATAAAACAAATATCGAAATTTATTTAAAAAATGTTTTTTAATTCTTTCAAATTAAAATTGTCATAAAGCACAATTCGTTTTTGATTGTGTAAATTTATATTTCAAATTTGAAAGACCAAAATCAATTATATTTGTTTCAATTACGCATAAAATTTTTTAGGAGGGTTTTAATTTGAAAGACCAAAATAATGTGATATGTGAATTTGTTGATCTTGGATTAACAAAGGAGCAATTAATAAAATTAATAAATTCAAAAATTGCCAATATAATGATAAGTCATGAGCAAATGAAAGAAGTCAAAGTGTTGTGATCATGAGGGGTTTATGTTATAATAAGCCTCGTATTATTAAAGATTTTAATGTGGTTATGAATGGGAGAATTTATAACTATGTTAAATGAAATCGAGGCAGGTGGATTATTAACTAATAATACTCAAATACTTAATACAATTTCTAATGAAAAAATTTCTGAAACTGAATCTGAAACAGCTCTTACTCGAAGAGTAAGTCAGCTTCTTGATGAAACATCTTTACAGTATGTATCTAATAACATAAGGAATTTGTTTAATATTAAAGTTCCTAACAATATGGATTGCTTTAAATCTTCAATAGAAACCTTTTTAAAAGAGTGTACTATTATTAATCTTAGATTAAGAGTAATACTTTATATAAGATTATCTGATGAGGATTTAGAATTAGCTGGAATTGATAAAGATAAGCGAACTGATGTAAGTAAAAGTATCAAAAATCAGTTACTAATGCTTTTAGAATATGCTTATCAAAGAAACTGGGAAGTTGTTGGAATCTTCTGTGATGAAGATATTACCGGTGCTGATGCCACTCGTCCAGAATGGAATAAATCTTTAAAGTTTTGTGAATTTAAAAATACTGATATTTATCTAAGTAAAACGCAATCTCGTTTTGCTCGTAGTATTGAAATGATTGAAAAATACATTCATGGAACGTTTATAGAATGGAAAATTCGTTTTATAGGCTTTGTAGACAATATTGATACCGATATAAAAGGCAATAAAAAACAACGTCAAATAACGGCAATGGTTGATGAATGGAAACTTGAAGATCAGTCGGAAAATACCAAAATGACTTTAAGAGCAAAAAAGGCAGCTGGAGAATGGACTGGCTCATTTGCCCCTTATGGGTATATGGAAGACCCTAGAGACCAATATCACTTAGTGATTGATCCCGTAGCAGCTAAAGTTGTTAGATTGATTTATAGTATGTATAAATCTGGTAAAGGATATTGGAAAATTGCTCAATATTTAAATGAACAAAAAATCCCAACGCCTAGTGCTTACAAAAAAATGCAGGGTTTAAAATATGTTTGTGGTAAAGCTAAAAATGGAACTCTTATGTGGACGCTTGATACTATTAGAAAAATTCTTATGAATGAAGTCTATGACGGTACATTGATACAAAATGTTAGAGAAAATATCAGCTATAAAATTAAAAAAAGCAGAGCTGTTCCAAAAGAAAAATGGTCTATTGTATATCATGCACATGAGCGAATTATTGACCCGATAACTTCAAGAATCGTCAGAGATAAATTTAAAACTAGAGCTAAACCAACTAAAAGTGGCGAAGTTAGTATCTTTAGTCAAAAAGTCTATTGCGGATGTTGTGACAGAGCTTTCCAAAGAAATGTTTATAAGACTGGTCCTAGAGGCTCTGGTAAAATTAAAGCATATATGCAATGTCGTACTCAAAGAAAATTTGGGACTACGGATATAGATTTATGTCCTAATCGAAAAAATATCAGATTAGAAGTATTAGAAGAATTTGTTTTAAACAAAATAAATAAAGTATTAAATGAGTATTATGACTTAACTTCACTTGAAAAAAGTTATTACAAAAAAAAAGTTAATATAAACGTTGAATCATCTATTGATGTATTAATTAAAGAAAAAGAACTTATGGAATCTAAAGTTGCTGAAAGTAATAATACATTCAAGCTCCTTTACGAAGATAGGAAAAATGGATTAATCACTCCTGACGAATTTTTTACTTTAAAAAGTAATTATTCAAATGATATAGAAGATGTTAAATTACGAATTAATCAAATAGCCGAAGAAATAAATTTAATAGAAAAAAATCGAGATCACAAAGTATTTGAGGAAACCATTTTCCAAAAGTACAAACAAATATCTAAATTAGATAAAATAATAATAGACGAATTTATTTCAAAAATTATAATTAGCGAAGATGTTACTGGTAATCCAGAAGACAGAATTAAAATTAAATGGAATCTTTGCACAGAATATTAAAATGTTGGGGATAGTGTGTACCTCCATGCCCTGCATCTATTACGACTCCCTCATATTTTCTATTTGGGCTATCTTCACATATATCTAATGGCGAATATAAATATACTAGAGCGCTCCATGTATTTCTTCCAACTATTCCATCGGCTGTCAGTTTGTTATTAATTTGAAAACTTTTAACAGCTAAATTTGTTGCAGAATCAAAATTGCCATTTACGTTTCCGTTATAATACATTAATTCTTTTAACATTGACTGTAAATCACTTACATCCGATCCAGTATCCCCTTGTCTTAAAGTTGGTCTAGATAAAACACTGCTTTTTTTACTATCACTCATTCCTAAATCATTGGTGATTTCAATTGTTGCTTGAGATAAAAATTCATTTGCAAATGAATCTTGAGTTTGAGATTCTAATAATTCCCAAGTGTTTTTATCTACAACCCCACTTGCTGGTAAGTTATTACTTTGTTGAAAAAGAATTACTGATTCAGTAGTTTCCGGCCCAAAGCTTCCAGTAATACTTCCTGGAAAAAATTTTAATCTTTTTAGTTTTTCTTGTAAAGATATGACCGCGTTTCCAGTTGAGCCTTCTTTTAATACTTCTAATCTATTATTTAATTCATTTCTTTTATCTAACTTTTCTAAAAATTCCCAAGTTTCTTGGTTAATAACTCCACTTACAGGCAAGCTTTTTTCTTGTTGAAACATTTTAACGGCGTTAGTTGTTTCTTGATCGAAAGTACCAGTTGGGTTGGTATAAAAATATCCATTATCAAATAATCTTTGTTGAGCTAAAGCTACAAAGCTCCCTTTATTTCCTTCCATTAATGGGGGAATTAAAAATGGAACTTCTTCTTCAGAAATAAGAAACACCCGAATAATTTTTCTCCACGTTTCTTTATCAAGTATTCCGGTTGATAAAAGATTGTTGTCTTTTTGGAATGTTTTTATCGCTTCAATCGTTTCTTTACTCATAATATTATTAATTACCCCTTTATAGTAACTTAATTGCTCTAGTTTTTTATTTATTAATTCTATATATTCATTTCTACTACCTTCATCAAAATTACTGGGATTATTTAGCGCTTTTAAAATATTATTAAAAGATAACGATTTTATTGAATTAACTTCTCCATTTTCAATTAAATCGTTATCTTTTTGATATTCTATT
>CAZFQF010000036.1:0-8117 GCA_964520725.1 uncultured Muribaculaceae bacterium
TGTTTTAGCATCTGATATTCACACGCGTTTTAGAACCAAAGAAATAATTAAAAAAGCCGGAGCTGAAAAAATATATTCTTTAGATGAGATACTAAATGAAAGTATCGATGGAAGTGGGTATAATAAAGATTATGGGGTTTTAGGGTCTAATTATTCTACTGATGAGATGTTAAAATTATTTCCTCGTAACGGGCAAGAGTTTGTAAATAATATTCAACAAAAATTATTTGCCGAAACAGGTAAAAAACTAGAAGTTCTTATTTATGGAGATGGAGCTTTTAAAGATCCAACCGCTGGGATTTGGGAGCTAGCTGACCCTGTAGTGTCTCCCGCATTTACTGAAGGATTATCGGGAGTACCTAATGAATTAAAGTTAAAATTCTTAGCTGATAATGCTAACTTAACTGATCAAGAACTAATCGAAAAAATCAGAGACAAAAACTCGACTCAAAAAGAATCTTTAGGTACAACACCACGAAAGATTACTGACTTAGTAGGAAGCCTTTGTGATTTAACTTCTGGAAGCGGAGATAAAGGGACACCAATTATTCTAATTCAAGGATATTTTGACAATTACGCTAATAATTAAACAAATTAACTGACTAAATGTCAGTTTTTGTATATAATTAAGTATAAGAAAGCAAGGAAAAGTAAAATGTTTGAAAATTATGGAGAAGTAATAGCTAATGCTAGTTTAAAAAATTATAATACCTATAAAATAGAATCTTTTTGTAAATATTTAATTCTAATTAACAATGTTCAAAAATTAAAAATTCTCATTAATTATTTAGATAAAGAAAATCAAAAATACTTTATTATTGGAAATGGTTCTAATATAATTTTACCTGCTTATTATGATGGCATAATAATTAAATTAGATTTTAATGAGATTAAATTTGATAAAAATCTAATCGAAGTTGGAGCATCTTACATGATTAATAAATTAGCATTTGAATCTGTTCAAAAAGATTTAAAAGGTTTAGAGTGGGCAAGTGGAATCCCTGGAACTATTGGGGGATCTGTATTTGTTAATGCTAGTGCTTATAATGGAGATCTAATGAATGTTGTAAATAAGATTGAGGTTTTAGAAGATGGAAAAGTAACAACTATTACTCCAAAAGATTTTATTTATTCTTACCATTATACTTCTCTAAAAGATAGAAATTTAATTATCTTAAAAGTGTTTTTAAAATTAGAAAGCGGTAATGGTGAAGAATTAATGAAAATAATAAAAGACCGAAATAGAAGGAGAATTACTACGCAGCCGCTAGAATATCCAAGTGCTGGGAGTGTTTTTAGAAATCCTGAAAGAGATTTTGCAGGAAGATTAATTGAAGAGGCAGGATTAAAAGATAAAACGATTGGAGGTGCAAAAATCAGTGGAAAACATGCTAATTTTATAATTAATTATAATAATGCAACAAGCAGCGATATTATAAATTTAATTAAAGAGATTCATAAAACAATTTTAGAAAAATATCATCTTGATTTAATATTAGAGCAAGAGATTGTGATTTAATAACAAATAGTTTTAAAAAAAGACTTTATATTGTATAATAAATAATAGGTAATTTATAAATGAATTAAAACAATTACAATAAATAGAGGAGTAACGTTATGGAAAAAAATAATAAGAATATTACAAGTAGAAATCTTGATTTTGCTAAATGGTATAACGACGTCATAAAAGAAGCCGATTTAATTGATTATACATCTGTCAAAGGAAGTATGATAATTAGACCTTATGGTTATGCTATTTGGGAAAATATGCAAAGTACTTTAGATAAAGCTTTTAAAGAAACTGGACATGTCAATGTTCAAATGCCAATGTTTATTCCTGAGAGTCTGTTTAATATTGAAAAAGAGCACGTTGCAGGTTTCGCTCCAGAAGTGGCTTGGGTTACTCATGGAGGGTCTGAAGAGTTAGAAGAAAGAATGTTAGTAAGACCAACAAGTGAAGTTTTATTTTGTGAGCATTATAAAAAAATCATTAAATCTTATCGTGATTTACCTTTACTATATAATCAGTGGTGTACAATAGTTAGATGGGAGAAAACTACCAGACCATTTTTACGTAGTCGAGAAATTTTATGGCAAGAAGGTCATACAATGCATGCTACGGAAAAAGAGGCTCGTGAAGAAACTCTTAGAATGCTTGAAGTTTATACTGATTTTCAAAAAAACTATTTAGCAATTCCTGTTATTACAGGGAAAAAAACTGATAAGGAAAAATTTGCTGGCGCAGAAGAAACTTATACTGTCGAGGCGATGATGTATGATGGTGTTGCCCTGCAAAATGGAACAACTCATTATTTTGGTCAGGGTTTCTCGAAAGCTTTCGATATAAAATTTTTAAATAAAGAAAATAAATTAGAATTTGCTTATCAAACAAGTTGGGGAGTTTCAACTAGAATGATTGGGGGATTAATTATGGTTCATAGCGATGATTTAGGATTAGTTCTACCACCTAAAATAGCCCCAGTTAAAGTTGCAATAATTCCAATTGGAACTAGCAAAGAAGTCGAGAATCTTGCTTTAGAATTAAAAAAAGAATTAACTGCTAATAATATAATTAATATTTATGATAACTCTGATAAATCTCCCGGATTTAAATTTGCTGAGGCAGAAGTTAAAGGATATCCTATTAGAATTGAAATTGGTCCTCGAGATTTAAATGAAGGTAAAGTTACTTTAGTTAGAAGAGATACTTTAGAGAAAATTTCAGTTAATGCAAAAACTGAAGAAATTATTAATGAATGTAAAAGACTTCTTGTTTCAATCCAAGAAAATCTTTATAATCGAGCTTTAGAAAGACGCAATACAATGTTATACGAGGCTGATAATTTTGAAGATTTTAGAAATCTTGCCTTAAATAAATCAGGATTTATTTTAACTTCATGGTGTGGAAATGAAAGCTGCGAGAATAAAGTAAAAGAAGAATTTGGAATAAAGAGTCGTTGTTTACCGCTTGATAATGAAAAATCTAACAAACCTTGTACAATCTGTGGCAAAGAAGGAAAATATAAACTATATTACGGAAGACAATACTAAGCTTATAAAAATTTATAAGCTTTTTATATTGCTAAAAAAGATTAAATTTGGTATTATTTAGATGATAGAAGAGGTGTGTAAAGATGAAAAGAAAGGGATTTACCATTATCGAAGTCATTATCTCCTTAGTAATTCTAGTAGCAATTGGACTTGTAATGGGGGTAGGTTTAAATAAAGTATTTAAACAAACTACAGAAACAGAAGAAAAATCAATAGAAAGTAAAATCATCAGTTCAGCAGATTTTTATGTAGCTAATAACCCTAATATAATTAGTGAACTTCAAGATTCGAAAGGATATGTAATGCTCAGTGTCGGTGATTTAATTGACAATGGATATTTAGATGGAAACATTATTGATCCTGATACAGGAAAACCTATAAGCCCCGCTACTCCAGTAAAAGTATCCTTAGATGCCAATGGAGTACTAGCTTTTTATTACAATGGGCAAGCTGAAACTGAGGCATATTTAGAAGCAAAAACCATCTATCTAGATTATAAAAATATCAAGGATTTTGATTGTAATGCGACAGCAAGAGCCGACTGGGGGACTTCTACTTTTAGAGCCATAGAAGCGAAAGGGGAAGTATTTAATCCACAGCCTGATTATACCGTTGGGGAAAGTGGAATAATAAAAAGTGTAGATTGTTCTTTAACCAATGAGAGTCAACCAGGTAATTATAAAATCACATATATTTATCAATTAGAGGGTAATCTTGCAACTAAAACCTTAATAAGAAGCGTTGTAGTAGCAACTAATCCTGATGATATTGTTTCGATTAGTGCGACGATATCTCCAAATAAAGTATTAATAAATGCCTCTCTTCCAGTAATCATAGTAACGGGTAAAAACCGAAGTGGAACTAATATCGGATTAAATAGTTCACAATATACCATCGGTTCTTATTCTACATCAACAGCAGGAACTGTAAATGTAGAGATAACGAAAACAGAACCTAATAGCGATGGCAGTAAGCCTACAACAACTGTTTCATTCGAAGTAATTGATAATCTTACGGAAGCGGTAAATGATTGTACTACTAAATCTGATGGATGTTGGTATACAGGAACTCAAGATAAAAACTATGTAAGTTACTCAAGTAAACTATGGAGAATATATAAAAAAAATACTGATGGCAGTTTAAATTTGATTTTAAATTCTACAACTGGTACGGATTATGCATTTACATCTCGAACCGATGCTTATACATGCAACCCATCATTATGCTGTAATTCTTTAGAAGCTATTGATGCTGCTAAAGCTGAGTCAAAATATTGGCTATCACAAGATCCTAATGGTTTGAATACTTATTTAAATTCTTATTTAACAACCCTATCAGGTTATAGTACTAAAATTAAAAGAAATATTTTTGATATTCGAGGATACGGTCAAATTACTGTATCAATTACTCAAAAAATAGGTTTGTTATCATATTACGAATATGTTAATATTACTACTTGTTCAACTTTTACTTGTTCAAATAATTATTTAAAAATTAGTAATTCATGGGGATTATCTAATTATTATAGACAAAAAGTTCAATTATCAAGAAGTCATAATTTAGCTGAAGGTTCTTATTCTCATTATAAATATCCAACTTATAACGAATCTTTATATGTTGGAGCTAATACTACTAATGTAAATTATATTGGAGGATCTTATATCATGAAGGTTACTACATCAGATAAAGGTGAAAGAGTAATTACCTCAGGCCTTGGGACAAAACTTGGAGTAAGACCAGTAATAGTATTAGTATCTGGAATTAAAATAAGTGGTGGAGACGGGACAGTTTCTAATCCATTTGTGATAAGTTAGGAGAGAAAATAATGAATAAAAAGAGTTTAATAGCATTAATAATTTTAATAATATTAGTTTTAGGCATTGGTGGAGTACTTTGGGTGAATCAAAAAGATCAGAGTAAGGGTAAAGAAAAATTATATTCTTTTGATAATTTTGAAGAATTACAAAATGATATCCATTTATTAACTAGCCAAGTAGAAATAGATGAAGATATATTAAAAAAAATTGATGAAGGAAATTATACTTTAGAAGAACCATTAATTATTATTAATCCTTATAAGATATCACCTCTTACTGCGATAATCGGGTTTAAAACTGAAGAAAAAGAATCATTAAATGTAACTATAAAAGCTAAAAATGGAGGTAAAGATTTAGTTTTTGATACAAAAGAAACAAAAACTCATTATATTCCTATTTATGGTTTATATATGGAATATGATAACAAAATTGAAATTAAAAATAATAAAGAAACACAAACAATTATTATCCCAACTGAAAAAGATGAATCGACAAATCAAACTTATTTTCCTGAACTTAAAGTCGAATTAAATAAATTACCAGTAAATGACAATGACTTTTATTTTGTTTCTACTCCAGTAGGTAGTACTTCAGCTGCTTTTGATCAGACAGGCGAGATAAGATGGCTTTTGACTTCGGGAATATATAAACAAATAACTCACTTATCAAATGGTCATTTTCTATTATCTAGTTTAGAAAGTATTGAAGAGAAATCTTTAGGATTTATAGAAGTTGATATATTAGGACGAATTTATAATTCTTATGAACTTGAAAATCCATATTTCCATAATTATACTGAACTACCAAATAATCATATTCTATATTCAACAGAAGATAATAAAGTTATTGAATTAAATTTAAAAAACGGAAATTTAGAAAATACTTATGATATCTATTCGATATTATCTAAAATTGATGCTAACTATATGGAATCGATTAAAGATAAATTTAATTATATAAATGCCTTAGATTATAATAGTGAAACCGGATCCATTTTGGTTGGTATTTATCATTATAGTACTTTAATTTCTTTAAATAAAAAAGGTGAAGTAGAATGGATATTTGCTGATCCTAAATATTATAGTGAAACTTTTAATCAATATTTATTAAAACCTATTGGTGATAATTTTATATATCCACTAGGAAATTATAATGCTAAGATTGAAAATGATAGTTTAACTTTGATGAATAATGGCTGGGATATAACTAAAACTTATTCCTGTGCCGCATCTCAAGGATTAAAATCATCGGCTAAAGATTATAAAATAGATCTTAAAAATAAGACAATAACTGAAACTTGGAGTTACGGTGATAAATATTTTAGTTTTACAGCTGGAGATTATAACGTTCAAAACGATGAAAAAACAATTTTGTTTGGTCGAGAGTTTAGACAATTTAATCAACCAATGGATGTCTGTGAACTTCCAAGTGAAGGAGATTTTGAATCTAAAATAATTGTCTTAAATAAAAATGAAGAAGTATTTAAAATGACTATTTCTAATACATTTAATAGCTTAAATAAAATGCCGATTTATGATAATAATTATAACTTTGAAAAAATTGATCCGAAATCATATTCAGCTAATCAGCTTAGTGATCAATATAAAGAAGAAAATTACAAAGATAATTACGAAAAGGCTGTTTTATATACTATACCTTTAGAATTATCGGGTAATAAATTGAAAGCTTTATATTATGAAAAGAATTATAATATTGTGCTTTTAAACGAATATGGAGATGGGTATATTTATAAGCCAAAAGATAATATTATAAATATTAAAAAGGGTTTAGGGAAAACATTGATTTTAATCGAGAAGGAAGGAGAAATATATAATACAGGTTATTATATAAACTTATAATATGAGTAAATTAACTAAAACAATATTAGCAATAGTAATATCCTTAATTACAATTATAGTAGGTATATTCTTAGGATACCTATTATATAAAATAGTAATGGGTTAAGAGGCTATAAATTATAGCTTTTTTTAATGTGAAAACATTAAATATTCAATTATAAAAATTATGATTTATACTGCCGAATTAAGATAACTTTTAACCCTTCTAATTCTAATTGACTTCGACATTTTTCTATGTTATTCTTAAGAAAATAGTAGGAGTTTAGTATGAAAAAAAAGATTTATATTTTAGGAATTATTTTAGGAATATTGCTAACAGCAATTATTTTTAAAGGATTAAATAAAAACGATATTTTAAAGCAAGCAAATAAACGATATGAGAAAATGGTTAATACCATAAAAATAGGCAATATTTCAGATGAATATTTAAATTATTTAAAACTATCGGACGAGGAAAAGAAAACGTTTATTAAACCTCGAAGTTTTGATGTGCCTTATGAGACAGAAATAAAAAGTCTCCCTTTTTCTAAGCTTCCTCAATCTTTTGAGGCTCCATCAACTTTACCAGAAAGTTATAATTTAGTAGAACAAGATTGTGTAACTCCAGTTAAAGATCAAGGTTTATGGGGATTTTGCTGGGCATATGCAGGAACTACTTCTTTAGAATCGCATATTTTAAATACTACTAGAAATTCTCATACAGAAAATTGTGGATCATTAGAATTAGATTATAATCCAATGCATACTGGATACTTTTTATCGTATAACTTTGCTAATGATATTTCTAATAAGTATGGGACTAAAGTATTAGACCAAGGAGGGAATTCTCCTGATAACCTAGTTTATTACAGTAGCGGTTTTGGACCGGTAAAAACATCTGATTTTGAGGTAAGTTCTTATGATTCAAAACTAGCTATTAGCGCAACCAATATATTAATAGAAACCGATAATGTAAAATTAGAAGGAATGTATTTATTTCCTCAATTAGATTTAAATTATGCATCATCTGCTCAACTTGATGAGTTTGTTACATTAATTAAAAATACATTGATAGAAAAAGGAGCTATTAATTTTGCTAGTGGCGCACCAGTATCTGGGTTATCATATTACAGCAGCGCTAATTATGCAGTTAAAACTAATACGTTAAATGAGGCTTATGCTGCTCCTCATATGATGACGATTGTGGGCTGGGATGATAATTTTAGCAAAAACAACTTTTCTGCCGATCATATTCCTAGTAACGATGGTGCTTGGATTGTTCAAAATTCATGGGGAAATGATGTGGGCCAAAACGGAATATTCTATTATTCTTATGAAGATTATGCTCTTAATAATTGGGATATGGCAGCTATATCCGAAGTAAGCGAAATTAATTACGATATGATTTACC
>CAZFQF010000036.1:8127-9073 GCA_964520725.1 uncultured Muribaculaceae bacterium
AGAAAGCCAAGAAGATGAGTATATTAACGAAATATCTTTTCTAAACTTTTACAAAAACGTAAAATATAAAATATATGTTAATTCTAACTTTGATGCAAGTGGAAGTGGTGAGCCTAATATTGCAGATTTCACATTAGCAAAAGAATATACAGATAATAATGATTTTTCTGATTATATTACTATAAAATTAGATAGTCCGATTAAAATAACTGGTTCTAAATTTGCCATCATGTTAGAAATAGTGGATGCAGCAGGAAATACTTATAATATTCCGGTTCAAATAGCTAGTCATAATCAACTAACTGACGAGCAAGTTGATGTTGCTCCAGGCCAAAGTTTCCTATCAATGCAAGGAACCAACTGGCAAGATGCCTCAAGTTTACAGATTTTAAATTCTTTAAATAATAGTGTTGGAGCTTCAGTAATGGTTAAGGCCTTTACTACTTTTTCTAGTACTGATCCATTTATAGTAGATAATAAATTAATAAGTGATGAAATAACTTTAAGTTCTACCTCAAGTTTTTTATCAACTGTTCATGCTATTAATATTCCAACTAATGAAGAGTTAACTTATATAATAAACAAAACAGATGGGACCAATGTAACAGAAAAGTTTAATATTAAAAAATCTTATAATTTTAATTCTTTTTTTGCAGAAATAACACCGAAGTATAGTAATAGAGAAGAAATATTTAGGGATAAAGATTTTGAGTTAATAGTTAGTTATGGAGATTCCCAAAAAAATACGTCATTTTCTTTGGAAAACAAGATGATCTTAGGATTTAAATTAACCGAAACGGAATTATACGCTGAGGTTGGATATTCTGCTATCGATATTTATGATTTTATTGATACCGAACTAAAAGATTTTGCTTATGAAAATTTTTCGATCAGTGTTCAAGATTCTAATGTTGCCCAAATAGTAGATAAGCAATTAGTTATTAAG
>CAZFQF010000037.1:0-9069 GCA_964520725.1 uncultured Muribaculaceae bacterium
TTCATGCTTAGACTCCTTATCTTATGAGTTAATTATAACTTGGTTAATAAAATTTTCCAATTAAAAAAAAACACTAATTTTGACGTTAGTATTTTTTTATTAAATATTTTTCTTTGAGTTTTTTCTTAATTTTTTAAAAAGCTTATTATAAATTTCTTCAAAGTTATTTACATAAATTAATTTTATATCATCTAAAATAAACTTCGGAATATCATTTATATCATTAATATTAGCCGCAGGTAAATATATGGTTTTTATATTACTATTATAAGCAGTGATTATTTTTTCTTTAATAGAACTGACTTTTAAGATATTGCCATATAAATCAATTTTACCAGTAAAAGCAACTCCTGCATCAATTTTTGTATTAGTAGTTAAACTTAAAATTGCGGATGCAATTCCTAAAGAACCACTTGCTCCATCTAAAGCAAAATCTTGATTAAAATTGATATGAAGCATTTCTGTTTTCATCAGTTTACTATCTAAATAATTTACTGACTTTAAATAACTAATAAGGACATTAATATTATCTTTAATTATTTCTCCAACCATTCCTGTTATCATTATTCCCTCTGATAAAGGAACTTTTGATACTTGGATTTTAACTATTTTCCCTCCTAAAGGACTTACTCCTAGCATATCACATGAGCCGAGATTATTTTCTTGAGTTTCTTGTTTATATAAAGAATTTCCTAAAATATTCAAAACATAATTTTCATTAATTTTTGACTCACTAGTTTTATTAATAATAATATTACGAATAAGTTTATCTAAAATTCGCTCTAATTCTCTTACTCCACTTTCTAATGTATAATTATTGATAATAAACAAGATGATTTCTTTATTTATTTTGATTTTTTTTGCTTGATATTTTTCACAGATATTTGGAATTAAATAGTTTATGGCAATATCTTTTTTATCATAAATAGTATAACTATCAATATGCATTATTTCTAATCTATCTCTTAAAGCAGGAGGAATTTGACTTTCATCATTAGCGGTTAAAATAAATAAACAAGAAGATAAATCAAAAGGTTCTTCAATATAATTATCAGTAAAGGCTTTATTTTGATTAATATCTAAAATATCTAAAAGAACACTTGCAGGGTCTCCTTTATAGTCTTTAACCATTTTATCAACTTCATCAATTAATATTACAGGATTATTAACTCCGCATTTTTTAATCCCGGAAATTATCTTTCCAGGTGATGCTCCTAGATATGTACGGCGATGACCTATTAGTTCACTTGAATCATTAAGTCCTCCAACACTTACTTTAAAAAACTTTCGTTTTAAAGCTTTGCTGATACTTATTGCTAAAGTTGTTTTTCCGACCCCTGGTGGACCAACCAAACAAATAATTGGGTTTGGTAAATCTTTATTTAAGCTTTTTAAAGCTGCATATTCACTAATTCTAGTCTTTATTGCTACAACTCCATAATGAGATTTATTTAATTCTTTATTAATGTTATTAAGATTTAATTCTTCTTTAGAAGAATTCTCATAAGGTAAGGATAAAACTGTATCTAAATAGTTTCTAATAACTGCTGTTTCCGGACTATTTGCAGGCGTATAATCATATTTCTTTAATTCATTTAATAATTTGTTTTTAGTAGTTTCACTAACTTTTAAGTTATTAATCGCTCCATTATATTCAGCAACTTCTTTTTCCTTTGAATTATTAATTCCTAGTTCTTCATTTAATTTATCAATCTTTAATTTTAGTAGATATTGTTTTTGTTCTTTTTCAAAACCATCAGCAATATCTCGATCTAAACGATTGTTTAATTTAATAACTTCTAATTCAATATTTAAATCATTAATTAAGAGTCTGGCTCTTTGTTTTTCACTAAACTCATTCATATACTCGATTTTTTTAATATGAGGAAAGTTAATAAAGTTTACAATAATATCTGTTAAGCTATCTAAAGTAGCGTTTTCATCAATTTTAGGTAAAATACTATTTGATGCCTCTGGATTTAATTTAATATATTTCTTAGTTAATTCAATTAATTTTCTTTTTAAAGCAATTTCTTCAGTACTTTCACCTTCATCAATATATAATCTTTTAACTGTTGAAATCAAAATACTCTTATCATCTTGATAATTAGAGTAATCTAAAGTCTTAACTCTATTTAATCCTTTAACTACTACGCGATAGTTTCCATTAGGCAGTTCAATTCTACTTTTAATAATTGTTAATATTCCGGTTTCAGGTAAGTCTTTAACTGAAGGTGATTCTTCTAAAGAATTTATTGGTAAAATAACCAAGATTTTCTTATTGTATTTCTCTAAGCTTAAATCAATTATTTTTTTACTTAATTCGTTATTAAGTTCTAATCTAACTTCTTGAAGAGGCAATAAAGATAGCTTTTTTAATAAAAGAACGGGAATATTTTCTCTCATGAACTGCCACCTCCAAATATGTGTTTTATTATAGTATTTAATCTTGGGTTTGTAAAGCGAAAACAACATTATTCTATAAAAAAACTTAGACTAAATGTCTAAGTGATCAATATCATCTACTAAATCTAACTGACTTTCAATTATTGTACGTAATCTTCTTTTAAAGGTAATAATATTTCTTTTTAATTGGATAGTTTCCATTTGGGTTTTTTCAGCTTGAATTAAAGCATCATTAACAATCCGTGACGCATTTTTCTTAGCTTCTTCAACTATTGTGACACTCTCGTCTCTTGCGACTCTTTTAATTTGATTAGAAGCATCTTCAGCTACTAGAATTGCTCTGTTAAATGTATTTTCTAAATTCTTATAATGTTCTAATGACTCTTTTAACTGTGATATTTGACTATCTTTGGTTTTTAAGTCCGAAAGCATAGTTTCTACTTGCTTTACAACATCATTAACAAACTTATTAACTTCTTCTTTTCTATAGCCGGTTATGCCCGTACTAAACTTATCCATATATCCACCTCTAATGAGATATTTTAATTAAAAATCTATTTCATCTTCTATTTTTGCTTTTAGCTTTGAATCTTCTGCTTCTGTCATTTTACCTTGAACACTAACATTTTTAGGAGTGCATAAATAAATCCCAGTTCCTAATTTTTGTAAATCTCCACCTATAGCATATAAAGTTCCGGTTAAAAAGTCAATAATTCTTTTAGCTTGATCCGAAGTAACTCTTTTTAAATTAACAACTACACTATTTCTTTTCTTTAAATGATCAGCAATTGTTTGACTTTCAGAATATGCTCTTGGTTCAACTAAAATCATCTTGCTTCCATTTTTGTCTTCTTCCTCTTTATAAGCTTTCTCACTTACTGAATAAAACTCATCTTCTACACCATCGACTTCTGACAAACTACTATCATTTCCAAATAATGCATCTTTTATATTTTTAAATGCCACCGTAACAGCCTCCCTCTTAATCTCTATACTATTTATATAGTAACATAAAAAAAGTATTTAATAAATACTTTTTTGTTGGTATTTAATTATAAATAGAATGTTTTTATTAAATATTTTAAAATAAATCAGTAACAACTTGTTTATTTATTAAACTATTTAATAAATTTATTAACTTTTCTAAGTATTCTTTATTATCTTTATTCATTAAATAAAAATGACATAACCCACTAATTAAACACCAAGTAAAAGCAGATTTATTAAAACTTCCTTCTGATAAATATCCTTCTATAAAGTGATGAATATCATTAATATTATCCATGAATTTCTGCATAGGTCTTAAAATACAAGCCCAAGCAATATCTTGTTCTTTGAATCCTTTTCCACTATATTCCCAATCAAGAACGACATTTATTTTATTATCTACCCAGAGAATATTAGCATAATGAAAATCTCCATGAATAAATGTCTCATAATCAATTAAAGGTTTTTCTTTGTTTAAAATATCAATAAATAGGACTATTTCCGGATTATATTTAGAATATTTTTCTAACAGCGGAACTTCATTTATTGACCTTTGTTTAGCAATTTTAAAACCATTACTAGGTATCTTATGAATCAAAGCTAATTCTTTTCCATAATTAAATAAATAATCTCTTTTTGATTCTAAATCTTTATTTGGACATAAAATTTCCGATAATCTTAACCCTTCTTTTTTTTCTAAAACTAGATATTTTTTATCATTTATATTTCCGTATTCAATTATTTTAGGAAGTTTATGATAATAATTTTTCTTAAATAATAATTTTATATTTTTTATTTCCGTTTCAAAATCAGCCATTTTACTTCTTTCGATTTTAATAAAGACTTCTTTAGGGAAATCATCGTAAATAACATTACACTGAACTACATCGTTCCCGGCCGGTAAATACCCTGTTATTTCCTTTAATTTAATATTTTGAAAATTAATTTCAAAAGGATCAATACTTAACTCTCGCCATTTTTCATATTTTTTCATATTAATAAAATCTCCTATTAGTTTTTAAAAAACTTAATATCTGGTTCATTCATTTAAATCGTTTATTACTCCATTGATTAGATTTAAATCAGATGGAACAATTATTTTAATATTAGCCATTTCAAATATCGCAAGTGGTAAAATAGCTCCTGGTCTTGCTCCATCCATCCATTTTGGGTTATTAGGCATCAATTTATATAAATCATTTAATGTTAATTTATAAAAAACGTTTTGGGTTCCTTTAACATAATCATCATAACTAACCATGTATTTATGAATTCCATCTTCAAATAAGCTATTAGATACTAGATTATAGTTAGTTAATCTCTCGAATCTTTCTTCACCACCAGTAAACACTGCGCAATCATAATCTGTATCGAAATCGATATTTTTTATTTGTTCTTTAACGAAATCATTTATTTCTTCAATTGAAGCACTTGAAATCTCATCGTTAACATTAGGAAATTTGTTTAAAAGTTCTCCGACTCCAATTTTTAAATTTTTTCTATCTGAAATTTTATTATTTTCAAAAGTAATAAGTTCGGTTGTTTTACCTCCCATATTGATAATCATAACTTTTTTATTGTTATAATCATTTTCCATCGCTTTACCTAAATAATAATTTTCAATACTATGACTTATAATATTGAAATGTAAATCAAATTTATGATTAAATTCTTTTACTAATTCTTGTTTTTGTTTGTAACTAAGATTTCTAAATATTCCCGTAACATGAATATGAGTGTTTTCGTATTTCATACTATACTTTTTAATAAGTTCTTTAAAATATTCATATAAACTATTTTTATTTTCTTCGCTAATTCCTATTTCTTCAGTAAAATTGTTTTTAAAATATATAGAATGTTCTTCTAGTAACTTTAACTCTCTTTCATATTCATAAACTTTAATTGTTGATGATCCTAAATCAATGTAATACTCTTTCATAATTTATTTTCTCCTTTAAATGATAAAATTTATATCTATATAAATTTTATCATTTAAATTATTTATTGTATATAAAATTATTTTTTAATTATTTATATTAATAATATTCTGTTTGTTTCTCAACAAATAATAAAAAATGACAAACTCTTTAATTTCTTACAGTTAAAAAGTTCGTCAAATTTATTTTAGTAATTTTATAATTCGTATCCAAAACTTATAAATGAGTAGAAGTCTTTCCCGATTTTTTGTTCTTTTTTAGTTATTAGCTTACCACCCATTTTTTTATAAAATTCTATTGAAGGTTTATTATCTTCTAATACCCATAATATCATTTTAATTTTATTTTTACTTTTTAGTTCATTAACAACAAATTGAAACATTATTTTTCCGATTCCTTGACCTTTAGAGTCTGGTCTGACATATATAGCTATAAGCTCACTATCGTATTCGCGAAGTTCTTCTAAATCTAAAGATCCAGTTTCTCCAAACCAGCAAAAACCTAATATTTCATTATTATCATTTTCATAAACAGCCCAAAAGTCTTTCTCAAATACATCTTCATGTTTCTTTTGACTTTCTTCATAATTAAGAGAGTTTAAATACTCATCCGATACTATTCCTTTATATGCTGTTTTCCACATATCAACTTTTATTTTTGACACTGCTTTCATATCTTCAAATTTTGCATATCTTACTTTCATTTTTATCGCCTCTTTTTAATAAAATTTATATTGTATATAAAATAATAACACGAATTATCTTAACTAAGATCCATAATATTCAGGATTAAATTTGATTAATTTTCTCGGTGGAACAGACTTGAATTCTAAATGTAAATTACCATTATTAAAAGAAATTATCTCCTCAATAAGTCCATCTGATATATATGTAGACTCTCTCCTTCTAATGTTTCTTTGTCTATTTGTTTCTACAAAATCTAAATACTCTCTACTTTGGATGGTTTCTTTTATTCTTTTTACTTCTTCATTATTTTTATAAGGATTGTTTGGTAAAATAATATTATAAACACTGGCAGCAAAATATACGGCATTCGGGAAATTAATATTGTAAGATTTCATTAAATAGTCAAAAACATTTCCTGATGTTCCACATCCAAAACAATAAAAGAGATTCTTATCTAAAGAAACACCCATAGATGGAGTTTTTTCTGGATGAAACTGACATAGAAAGTGACAAGAATTACTAGAATAAAATCTCTTAACATTACATTTATTATTAGCAAAAACAAACGGAATTAAAGAAACATTCCCACGAACATACTCAATATCCTCTGATGATATTTTATGAAATATTCCCCTTCCTTTTAAATCCACAAATAAACCAAATGATTCAGAACTTATTGTTTTGAGGATTTCTTCAAAATTATTTGTTTGATAATATTCATCTGGCCAACTATTGCAATTTTCATTTAATTCATCATCAATTTTTTTTAAAATAATTGCATCTTTTTTTCTTAATCCTTCGCCAAAATAAAGTTCATACTCGAGTTCTTCTGTGACTCTTCTTGCCTTATTAAGAAGAGGATCGTTTAAATATGGAGGATTAAAATTCGGATCATTTTTTAATTGTTCTTGAAGAGCACCGGAAATTTCTGTTTTTTCAAGAAGTTCAATAATCGCTAAATATAGTTTATTATTACTATCTTTTATTAAAAATCCATACTTTAATAAGTAATTTTGTAAACAATGATAATCGTTTTCATCTAAGCCTTTTAAATAATACTTTTCGTAAAGCTCAGCAACATGTTTTTCAGCCGATTCAATATCCATTGCTATTTTCTTCATGTACACATAAATCTCTCCTTACATATAAAGTTTATTATAACATATTAACAAAAAAACAGGATTTTTTATTTAAATCCTATTTTTTTAAAATATCAATTTTCTCTTACTTTGTAAATTTGCGAATTGTTTGATCAGGCAAATCACTTTTTAATATTGTATCAAACATCTTTTCACGATCATACTGAACTAATACTTCTTCAAAGTCAAATCCGCCATCTATTTTTTCTTTCAAAATAACATAAGAAGCTAAGTCTTTAGAATCTTCTCCATACGCCATTCCTACGGCTCTAATTGTATAAAACTTGGTAGAATTACTTTCTTCATAGATTTTCCAGTGAACATGCCCTTGAATTAATACATCAAATTTATCTATAGTTTTTCCTTTAAATAGAGGATCTTTCTCCGCAGATACCATTCCTTGAACAAACGGATGAGTAACTCCCAATCTTTTAACAGTATTTTCTAATTCTTTGATTTGTTCCGGACTATTGGTATATAAAAATTGCTTATATCCGGTTTCTCCGTTATCGATTTTAAGTTTATAACTCCAGGTACTCCTCTCTCCGAAATCAAATCTTACATCGTTCGCAAAATGGCATAAAGCAATCTTTTTACCACCTAGTATTAGTTCAATAGAACGAGGATATAAGCTTATTATTCCTTTTTGCTCTTCATTCAGTTTAGAAAGAGTCCATAAATGACTTTGTTTTTTTAATGAAGTAAAATAAGTGGCAAAAGGCTCTAATCCCAAAGTGCAGTATTCTTCTGAATTTCCAGCAACCGAAATTACATCATAACTTCTTAAAAGGTTCATTACTTCTGAAGGATTTGGACCTACGCCAATATTATCTCCAAGCGAATAGATTTCACTTATTTGATTTTTTTTCATTTCTTGTAAAATTGCCAAGGTCGGTTCTAATAAAGCATGTGCATCTGTAAATATTCCGATTTTTCTTCCCGTATATTTGTCCATATAATTTTAATCCCTATTCTAATTGAATTATTTATTTCTTTTAATTTTTAAAATTTTATTTTATCTTCAATATATGTAGCTACTTGATCAAGAGGCAATGTAATTTGATTCATTGTATCCCGATCTCTAATAGTAACAGTATTATTATTTATTGTCTCATCATCAATTGTGATACAAAACGGAGTTCCGACTGCATCACTTCGACGATATCTTTTTCCAATAGATCCTGCATCATCATAAGTACACATAAAATTTTTAGCTAACTCCATGTAGATAGCATTTGCTTTTTCTTGATGATATTTTTTTATAAGTGGTAAGACTGTTACTTTATATGGAGCTATAAATGGATGAAAATGCATCACTTCTCTAACATCTTCACCTTCTAATATTTCTTCTTCATAAGAATCACTTAATATAGTTAAAACTAATCTTTCGACTCCTAAACTTGGTTCTACAACATAAGGAATAAATCTTTCATTAGTTTCCGGATCTAAGTATTCTTGTTTTATACCAGAAAATTCTTGATGCTGAGTTAAATCATATGAAGTTCTGCTAGCAATTCCCCATAACTCTCCCCAACCAAATGGCATTTTATATTCAATATCAGTAGTTGCATTACTATAAAAGCTAAGTTCTTCTTTCAAGTGGTCTCTTAATCTTAAATTTTCTTCTTTAATTCCTAAATCAATTAAGAAATTTTTGCAATAGTTTTTATAATACTTAAACCATTCTAATTCAGTTCCTGGTTTACAGAAGAATTCTAACTCCATTTGTTCAAATTCACGAACTCTAAAAATAAAGTTTCCGGGAGTAATTTCATTTCGAAAGCTTTTTCCGACTTGAGCAATTCCAAAAGGAATTTTAAGTCTCATACTTCTTTGAACATTTAAAAAATTAGTAAAAATACCTTGAGCAGTTTCAGGTCTTAAATAAATAGTGTTTTTAGCATCTTCCGTAAC
>CAZFQF010000038.1:0-7100 GCA_964520725.1 uncultured Muribaculaceae bacterium
ATTTATTATAAAGACAAATAAACACCATATTTTAGTCATAATTTAAACATTTCTTTTAGTTCTTATTAACTTGTAGTATATATCATTTAAAGTTAAGTAAGGTTTAAAATAATATCAGAATCGTTTTTATCTTTGATATATTACTACCTTTATAAAATCATTATCACTTCCCTTCACAAGTATAATATAACTTATTATTGTGAAAATAATATGATATTTTTATGAAAATTCATCTTAATTATTTTTTAAAGTAAACTTGTTCATTAAAATCGCGTATTCTCTTTCATCAACTTTTGAAATAACTGAATTTTCATCTAACAAATTCTTACATAAAAACACTACTTCATTATCATTTATAAGGTCTAAAGTATAATAATAAATCCAATCATCAGACTCTAATCTTTTTAATACTTTATATTCTTTACCTTCTATATTAATATTTTCCATTTTTAATATCATTTAACCCTTCTGTTTTTAAATCATAAACACTTTTAAATAACTTATCATTAGCATCTTTCAAATCCATATCTTTAGGTACTTTAAAAGATTCTCCATAACGAATATTTAAATGATTCTTTTTCCAGACTTTATATTCTCCAGTAATTGCAAAAGGGACAATTGTAGCTCCGGTTTTTTGGGCCATTGATACTACTCCAAATTTAAATGGTAAAAGAAACGGAGCATTTTCTTTATTATTTCTAGTCCCTTCAGGAAAAATACCTAAAGCATTTCCTTCATTTAAAACCTTAATAGCTCCTTCTTTAGCATCTTCATCTTTTATACTTCTATTAACTGGAATACATCCAGCCATTTTAAAAAACCAAGCTTTTCGCCAATCTTGAAAATATTCAATTTTAGCCATATAATGAACCATTCTTTTTGTTGAAATAATTACGATATTTTGATCAAATAAATGCATATGATTTCCAGCAAATATTACAGGCCCCTCTTTAGGAATCAAATCTTTATTAAAAATTCGAGGTCTGTAGAATATCCTAAATATAAATCCTAATATTGTTTTAAGAATCGTAAAACCAATAATATTTTTTTCTTTTTTCTTTTTAATACTTCCCATATTTTTTTGTACACTCTTCTTCCAATTTTTTAAAATTTACTTTCCCTATCAAAGTCTTAGGTACTGATTTAATATATTCATAAGCTATTGGCATTGAATATTTAGCAATTGATTTTTCGCAATACTTTTTAATATCTTTAGATAATTCTTCACTTGATTCATAGTTTTCATTTAAAACAATGTTTGCCACTGGAACTTGTTTTCGATAAGGATGAGGTACACCTACTACTATACAAGATTTAACTGCTGGATGAGTGGCGATTATTTGCTCCATATACTGCGGATAAACATTATATCCACTAGTAATAATCATCCTTTTTAAACGTGATTCGAAAAAGATAATTCCCTCACGATTCTTATAACCAATATCACCTGTATGTAACCATACTTTGCCATCTGGATGTTTCATTAAAGTATTACTAGTTTCTTCAGATTCATTTAAATACCCCATCATTACTGTTGGACCAGAAATACATATTTCTCCTAATTTATTATGTTTCACTTCTTTAGTTGTATCTATTTTAACAATTTTGACATCAGTATCAGGTGTTGGAAGTCCAATAGCTCCCTCTTTATAATAATATGATGGACATAAAATACACACTGCAACACTTTCAGATAATCCATATCCTACTCTAAT
This sequence comes from uncultured Muribaculaceae bacterium, assembly GCA_964520725.1. Lineage (GTDB taxonomy): Bacteria > Bacillota_I > Bacilli_A > RF39 > UBA660 > DUUS01. Next base: position 1,716 of record CAZFQF010000038.1, read on the forward strand.
TTGAGTACTTGAACCGTGTTCAGCTAAATAGGTGTTGACTCTTTTTCTTAAATCTGATTTTAAAGTATCCCCACCACATATTACGTCAGTAACACTTTTTAAATAAGTTTTTGACTGTTCTTTACTATTGATTAATGCTTCAAACATTGTTGGCACTCCTACTACAAAGTTAGGTTTATTCTTCTTAATTAATTTGACAAACTCTTCAGCTTTAAACTGAGGTATCAAGTAAGACTTAACTCCAGCCAGTAAGATTGTATGAACGCAACACCCTAAACCAAAACCATGGAATATTGGGAGAAATGATAAAACGGAATTCCCTGGTTTAGCAGACTCTATTCTACTAATGGCTTGGAGAGCCATTGCATTAAAATTCATATTTGAAAGCATAACTCCTTTAGGTCTTCCAGTAGTCCCTCCGCTATAAAGAATAACTGCTTCTTCTGATCCTTTTAATTTTAATTGATAATCATCTTTTGGATAAGAGTAACCTAGATCATAAAACTCATTCCAATTTAAGATTTTACTTTCATCTAATTCCTCAGTTAAAGTTTGAGGATTATTATACTTCTTTAATAATTCCGTTGCATTATAAGCACTCTTAATTAAAAGCGGCATACTATCATCAACTTTAGCAATAATAATTCTTTCAATATTTTGATTTTTAGTAGCTTTTAAAACTCTATTTTTTAATTTATCTAGTGTTAAAAAATACTTACTTTTAGAAACTTCAACATAAAATTCAATTTCATTTTCACTAGATAAAGGATGAATCATATTAGAGGTTGCTCCAACCATACTTACCGCATAAAACATAATAATTGCCTCAGGCGTATTTGGCATACTAATAGTTACTCGATCATTTTTAGTAACACCAATAACCTTTAATGCTTTAGCTGTCTGTTTAATTTTTTCATAAAATTTTTCATAAGTTACTTCTTTGCCAAAATAATCATAGGCTATTAATTTAGGGAATTTATCTACCGTTTCTTTTAATAATTCACATATTCCACAATCAGGATAATCAATATGAGTTATTGAGTCTCCAAAAGGTTTTATTCTTTCATTTGAATAATCCTTACTAAATACTTTACTTATAAAGTTCATAATCTTGCTCCATTTTTCTTCATTAATTTTATTACTTTATTTTCTAAAAATTTAATTTCTTTTTCAATATTATCTGTTTGAGGATAGTAAACTTCTCCAAATATTATTTTAACACCTTTTTTAAATTTTGTATATTTTCCGATAATAGCAAACGGAATAATCGGACTTTTTGCTTCTATCGCCATTCTAATAGCCCCAGTTTTAAATGGTATTATAATATCTTTAGTACGGTTAATTGTTCCTTCTGGAAAGATTCCCACTATCGAATCATTTTCTAATAATTTTACTGCTGTAGGAACAACTGTTGTATCTTTTATTTTTCTATTTACAGGAACAATCCCCATTCCCTTAAAAAAAGGTTTGGCAATACCTTTCATAAGTTCATTTTTAGCAATAAATCTAACTGGACGCCTTGTACTAGCACCTAACATAAAAACATCTAAATTATTAGTATGATTCCCAGCAAGTATTACTCGGCCTCTTTTAGGAATAACTTTTTTATTAATTATTTCTGGACGATATGTCAACAAAAACCAAACTGCTAATAATGGCCTTATAAATTTATATAAAATCGAATTTTTCATCTTTAACTCCTTACTACTATATATAATAATATCATAGTTAATAAAAAAAAAGAATATAACTAAAATATTGGTAAATTGAAACATTAAGTGTCCAGCACCTTGATACTAAAATTAATTAATTCTTATAATTCTAATTTTATCTTTTTTTAAAGTCTTAGGATGAGCTAAAACCGGAATCTCTCCACTTTTTAAAATAGTCATAATTTCCATAATATTGTTTTATCGATTTATTCTCTATATTTAAAACTATTTCGGCTAGTTTATTTATAAAATATCGATCATGAGATATAAACAATAAAGTCCCTTTATAATCTTGTAAAGCTTCTTCTAAAATTTCCTTAGTTTCAATATCAATATGGTTTGTTGGTTCATCCATTATTAATAAATTAGATTTATTTTGAATAAGTTCAAACAACTTTAATCTGACCTTTTCTCCACCCGATAATTTTCCAACTCTCTTAAAAATTACTTCACTATGAAACATAAATTTCGCAAGTGAAGATCTTAGGCTGGTTTCATCAAGAGTTGAAGATCTTCTCGCATAATCTAAAATAGTTTCTTTATCATTTTCAAATTTTATTTCTTGAGGAATATATCCAATATTAACATTACTTCCAAGAATGATATTACCATTTTTTAATGGTACAATTCCTAACAATGCTTTTATAAATGTTGATTTTCCACTTCCGTTTGGCCCCATTAGACAAATTTTCTTGCCATACCCAATAATAAATTCTGCATTTTCAAATATAACTTTGTTCCCTAAAGATATTCCTAAGTTTTGAACTACTAGAACATCTTTTCCAGATCTGTTTTCGATTTGAAAATCAAGAGGCAGTTCTTTTTTCTGAATTGGCTTATTTAATAGCTCTATTTTATCTAATCTCTTTTGAATACTAGCTGCTCTTTTAAAAAAAGGTTCACCTCCAGGAAAAGCTAATCTTCCAAATTCTTGAAGTTTTTTGATTTTATTCTTCATAGCTTCAATTTGTTTTTGTTGATTTTTAAAGTTTTCAAATTCACGCATTATTCTTCTTTCATTTTCTTCTAAATAATAAGAATAATTACCATGAAATATTTCAGATTTACCTCTTTCAATCAAAACAGTCTTAGTTACAACTTTATCTAAAAAATATCGATCATGAGAACTAATTATAACTGTTCCTTTATAACTCTTTAAATAATCTTCAAACCACTCTAATGTATCAATATCTAAATGATTCGTTGGTTCATCTAACAAAAGAATTGATGGTTCATTTATCATCAGAGTAGCTAAACTTACAATAGTTTTTTCTCCCCCAGATAAACTATTGAAAGATCTATCCATCATTTCTTCTTTTATCCCAAATCCATTACAGATTTTGCTAACTTTAGACTCAACTTCATAACCATTCATTGTTTCAAAATCTTGCTGGATTTTTGCATAGCTTTTAAAAATATTATTTAACTTATTAGAATCTGTTATTTTAGCCATTTTATTTTCAGTTTGACGCATTTTTTGTTCTAATTCAAAGATTTCTTTTAAATTTTGAACTAACACTTTTCTAACAGTAATATCATTCCCGAGTTGAGGAGGAATTTGAGATAATAAACCTATACTAGCATTTTTCCTAATAGAAATAGTACCTTCTTGGATACTTTCTTCTCCTATGATAATTTTAAATACTGTTGTTTTTCCACTTCCGTTTGAACCAATTAAAGCTATTTTATCACCAGTATTTGCTTCAAAGTCAAAATCATCTAATATATTTTTATCAAAACCAAAAGTTTTTTTGATTTTACTTAAACTTATTTCTTGCATTATTTTCACCTCCAGAGATAAAATTTTATTAAAAATAACTTTATATTACTTCTGGGTAAATTCAATTATTTCTTGTAATGTTTTGTAGACAATTCTTTGTTTGTCTAAATCTCTAGTTTCTTCGTTTACTTTCATTGTAAAATTTTTAAATTCATTATTATCAGAATTATATAAAGAAATATATACTTTATTAATTTCAGAATCAGGATAGTTAGGATCGGCCTCTCCTAAAACTCCCGTTATTCCAACTCCATAATTAGAATTAGTATAGGTACTTATAGCTTTTGCCATTTCCTCTGCTACTTGAATACTGTAAACTGTATATTTATTTATTACTTTAGAATCAACGCCCATTTTTATTTTATATTCATCACAGTAAGTTACTGCACTATATTTAATAATACTTGACGCCCCATCTAGGTTTGTAATAGTACTAGCAAGAAGACCCGAAGTACATGATTCCATCGTGGAAATAGTTTTATTTTTATTTCCTAGAATATCAATTAAATTAAAGACCATATTATCCAAACTATTCTTTTCAAAAATCGTTATCGGTCTTCTTTTATGACTTGTCCATCTATGCATATTCTCTATTTTTTGATTATTATTTTCACCATTTATAAAACTTTCTACTTCATTATAAGTAAAACCTAATTTCTCTTCATCACTTTTACCCGATAATCCATCACTTGGGGTTTTATGGACTAAATCCTTTGGTAAACCCAAATAATCACCTATTGCCAGAACTTCGCTGACTGTTAAATCTCCTAAAATATTAATGTCTGAGGCTCCATCACCCCATTTAGTAAAATAGCCAATTGTTATTTCACATTTGTTACCTGTCCCAGCTACAACATATCTTTTTTTATTTTTATTAGATAGTACTTGAGCAAAGTAATAAAGACTGCTCATTCTCATCCTAGGTTTTAAATTAATATTTGGTTCTCTTAAAATTTCTTCATTATCTATTCCTAATTCTTTAGTTAAAGCCTGTTCAAAAACATCATAAGGTTCAGTTAAATCAAGATTATATAATCTAAATCTCAAGAAGTCTGCTATTCTTTGGGCATCGCTCTCATCACTGATAATTGAATGACAAGGCATCGTAATCCCTATTACATTTTCAGGTCCTAGTGCTCTTACAAATAGTGCTGAGGCAATTGTAGAATCTTTCCCGCCAGAAATCCCCATAACAATCCCATCTAAATTATTATCTTTAAATTGTTTCTTTATAAACTTCATAATATCATTAGTTACTTTTTCCACATCAAACTTACTCATAAAATTCTCCTTTATATAAATTGTTTTTTACGATATATTCTAAAACTTTTTCATCGATAAGATCTTTAACATCTTCATTATTTTTAATTTTATTTCTTACTAAAGTCGAAGATATAGAATTACTTTTAGAAGATGATATTGTTATAATCCTATTTTTATGCTTTTTTAGTAAATCATCGTTATTAATAATTTCTTGAATATTTTCTTCACCTCTATTTATAGCAATGATTTTAACATTCATTAATAAGATATCAACATTTTTCCACCAATTTAATTTTTTTAAATTATCAGCACCAATTATTAGATACAACTCATCATTTAGAGATTTTTTTTTTAATTCTATAACTGTTTGATATGTATAATTCTGTTCATTTCTTTTAATCTCTATATCAGAAACTTCAATATTTTTTAAATCACTTATCGCAAGTTCAATCATTTCATAACGAAACTTATCAGAAATTAGTTTTGAATCTTTGGTATTTATATTAATTTTAGCAGGAATGATTAATACTTTATCAATTATATTATCATTTAAAAGCGTTTTTGCCATTCCCAAATGGCCATTATGAATCGGATTAAAACACCCGAATAGAAGACCGATTTTCATTGTTA
>CAZFQF010000038.1:7110-9067 GCA_964520725.1 uncultured Muribaculaceae bacterium
CTTTTTCCCTTTGAAACATCGATTCCTGCTACGTTCATTGTTACCTCCTTGTTTAAATTTCTTTCAAAATTACTTTTTATAATATATAAAAAACTATTTAGTTGCTTTTATAAACTATTAAATATTGATTTTTTACATGTTTTTTATTTTACCATCAAGAGATTTTTGCCAATTAGTAAGTCGCATGTTTTCTTTTTTACTATCTGCACGAGTATATATTAACTCAGCAGCAGAATTCTTTGTTATTGCATAATGAAATTTATTTTGAATTGTAGCATAAAATTCTCTTGCTGTCTCACTTGTATTCTCATCATCAATTGAGCATTCAGTAAATATATCTGTTGTTTTTTTGTATTGTTTTTTCATAATAGACATAAAAATGGTGTCCCCGATTGGAATCGAACCAACGACCTACCCCTTAGGAGGGGGTTGCTCTATCCTACTGAGCTACGAGGACATAAGAATATTATAACATAAAAGCAGATTACATTTAATCTGCTTTTATGTTATTTTCTTAAATATTTAATTACAAGTGATGAGACTAAAGTTCCATCACTTGTAGCCGTTGTAAGCTGTCTAACATTTTTATCGCGACAATCACCAGCTACAAATATTCCTTCAACATTAGTTGTGCCATCTTCACTAATTATATAATCTAATTCATTTTTATTTAGTAATCCATCAACAACTTCAGTTTGAGAATCCATTCCGATTGAAACAAAAACTCCGTCCATTTCCAAATCAGATTTATTACCGTTATTATTAATCTTAATATTAGTTAGATTTGGATCACCCACAAATTTATCTACAACTGTATTATATAATATTTCGACATTTTCTTTAGCTAATAAACGTTCTCCTAAATCTTTTTCACATTTTAATTCTTTTCCTCGATAAATCAAATAAACCTTTTGCGCTATCCCAGATAAATGAATTGCATTGGTGACTGCCGAATTTGCTCCACCAATAACTGCAACTATTTTTCCTTTATAAAAAGCGGCGTCACAAGAAGTACAAAAATGAATTCCTCGGCCAATCAATCTTTCTTCATCTTCTAAGCCTAGACGGCGGTATTTCGCGCCCGTAGCAATAATTATAGCTTTAGCTTGATATTCATTACTTTCAGTTTTTACAGTTTTTATTTTACCATCTTTAATTTGGATAACATCTTCGAACTCAAAATCCACACCGGCACTCTTAGCTTGTTCATACATATTAATAGCTAACTCGGCACCATTTATTTTTAAATATCCGGGATAGTTTTCAACGATTGGCGAAGTCGCTATTTGTCCGCCAATTGCCTCTTTTTCAATTATTAAGGTTTTTACTCCCGCTCTAGCAAGGTAAATCCCTGCTGTCATTCCAGCTGGACCTCCACCTACTATAATTGTCTCATACATATTTTTGCCTCACCTATTTTTTCTCGATATATTTTTTTATATTCGATGCATTACTAATTTGTTCCACTTTACCTTTTTTTATAACAACTAAAGTAGGTGCTTGTTTAATATCGAAATTTTTAGATAATTCGACTTCTTCTTCTGCATCAACGTAAGTATATTTTATTTTAGCATCATTAAGTAGACCTACTACTATTTTACAGTTAACACAAGTTTTTGTTCCAAAAAGATATGTTCCATCTTTTATTTTCGAATTCTTATCTTTACAATCATCTATAATATAACTTTGACGCATCTTATATTCTTTACTTTTACCATCATTCCAGTTTTTAACAGGACGATAATATCCAGTAATACGGCTATAAATTTCAGTTTCTTCTCCACATATTTCACAATTTTTAATTTCGCCATTAAAATATCCATGATGTTGGCAAACAGAATAAATTGGGCTCATAGTATAGTATGGTAACTTATAATTTTCAGAAATTTTACGGACTAATGCAGCTGCAGCTTTCCAATTAGGCAATCTTTCTCCTAAGAATGCATGGAATACAGTT
>CAZFQF010000039.1:0-9033 GCA_964520725.1 uncultured Muribaculaceae bacterium
CTTCTTTTTTAATTATCCATATCTTCCTTTTCTAATTACTAAATCATTTTGACATTCTGGAGAGAAATGTCCAGAATGTCAAAATGATTTAGTAATTAGAAAAGGAAGATATGGATTATTTACTGCTTGTAGTAATTATCCTACTTGTAAATATATTAAAAAAGAAGAAAAAGAAACAATATCAATTTGTAAATGTCCAGAATGTGATCATGATATTGTTGAGAAAAAAAGCAAAAGAGGTAAAGTCTTTTACGGATGTAATAACTATCCTAACTGTAAATTTGCTCTTTGGGATAAACCCACTGGAGAGAAATGTCCAGAATGTGGAAGTTTATTAACCGAAAAAAGTAAGACAATAAAATGTAGTTCATGTGATTATAAAAAATAAACCTATTTATCTAGGTTTATTTTTTGATTTTCGCATGTTATAATTATAATGGAGTGGTAAAATGGCAGAGTTAATAAGTATTAAACACGATAAAGATTTAGAAGTTAATAAAAAGACTTATAACTATTTAAACCCAGACTTTGTATATATTCCTTATGAAAAAGGATATATTTTAAATATCAAAACTAATGAAACTGTTAATAAAGAAAGTGTCTTGCTTTCTAAAGATAATAAATATATTTATAGCCCGATATCAGGAACTGTTATTGGAGCTTGTGAAATGATCATTAATAAAAATAAAGTTCCTGCAATTGTAATTGAAAATAATTTTTGTGAAAAAGTAAATGAATTGAGTGGAGCTAAAAAACAAATTAATAATTATTCAAAAGAAGAAGTTATAAAATTAGTTAATGAATATAATGCTTTTGAAGGAATTTTAGAAGGAAATATAATTGTTATTAATGGTGTAGACTTAGAAATATATGAGGCAACTAGAAGCTATATAATTAATCAACATTCAATTGAAATATTAGAAACAGCTGATGCTTTATATGAAATTTTTAATTGTAATAAGTGTTATTTCATTATTAAAAATAATGATGCTGAAAATGTTGAAACATTAGTTCATCATATCGGAACTTATCCAAATATTGATTTAAAATTAATGCCAGACTTATATCCTATCGGTCATAAAGATGTTTTAATCAGTAAACTTCCAATTTCCAAAGAAAATAAAAAAAATATTATCTATTTAACTGTTGAAGAAGTATTGGCTATTTATAATGTTCTTCGTAAAAAAAGACCAATTACTGAAAAGTTAGTAACTATTTCAGGTAATTTAATAGATAAAAGTAAAGTAATAAATATCAAAATCGGTACAACCTTGAAAGATATATTATTTAATAATTTTAAAATAAAATCAGATGATTATAAAATAATAATAAATGGTTTATTAAGTGGATATGAAGTAGATTCTTTAGATGTTGTAATTACTAAAGATATTCGGAGTATTTTTATTAATTCAGAAAAAACCGATAAACCTAAAAGATGTATTAACTGTGGAATGTGTCATACAAAATGTCCAATGGGATGCTCTAAGAAACATAATTATAACCTTGATAAATGTATAGAATGTGGGACCTGTACTTATATTTGCCCCGCCAATATTAATTTTAAAGATGTAAAAGGTGAAAAAAATGACTAATGTATATTTAAGAAGTAACTATTCAATTAAAACAATCTCAAAATTTTTTTTACTATCTTTATTACCATTGATAGCTGCTGGTTTTTATAAAAATGGAATTAAATTATATGCTAATGATTTAGTGGGAATTTACGGTTTATTAAAACCTTTAATAATAACCGTCACTGGATTTATAATTGGCGTAATAATTAATCTTTTATATGAAACCATATTTAGAAAAAGCTCCGATACTTTTATTAATAAAATATTTAGTTCTTTTCATCCAGTATACGGAGTAATATTAGCTTCAATTATTAGTATTAATACTAACTTATTACTTTTTATAGGTATCACATTTCTAGTTTTTATGATTAGTAAGTTTATTAAAGAGTCTAGAGTTAATATAATGGCTCTAACAGCCTTACTAATTATTTTAATAATAAATTTGACATCAGACTTTACTTTTTTAAATACCTATGAATCTACTAAAACTTTAAGTTTAACAGGCATGGATTACTTAATTGGTTTAGGAAGCGGCGGAATTAATACTAGCTTTGTACTTTTACTTTTAATTAGTTTAGTAATCCTTGCTCAAAGTGATTATTATAAAAAGAGCATTCCTTTGTTTAGTGGGATAACATTTTTTATCTGCATGATGTTTTATTGCATATATAAAAATCAAGTAGGTTTAATCTTAGATAATATATTTTCTAATGGAATTTTATTTAGCTTTATATATTTAGCAACAGATCCTTTATCAAGCTCTTATACTCGAAAAGGTAAATGTATTTATGGAATAATAATTGGATTATTAACCTTTGTATTATTTTTAATTGAGCCATCTTTAGCTGTCATAGGAGCAATTTTAATATCTAGTATATTACATGATTTTATTGATAAAATCTGTTTAAGATAAAATTCTAAATATAAAAAACAAATTCAGTTCTTTTGTTGCAACTAAAGTTGAAAAAAGCTATAATCTTATTAAAATAAATAGGAATAAAATAGATAGAGTGTATTTAAAATGCAGAAGGAAACATTAATAACACTCGGAATATCGTTTGTATATTTTTGTGCATCCTTAAGTGGAGCAGAAAATGCCCCGCCAATAATCACAACAGGTGGAACATGAATATTGCTTATGTTGGTGGTTCAGCAAGTGAAACGAAAGATTTATATTATGGCTCAAGTTCTAATCCTTATAAAGTTGTATGATTATAAATCAAAAATTCTTAAAAACAAGCTTTAAAGCTTGTTTTTTCATGTAAAAGTACTATTTTTTACAAAATTTGCAAAAAATAAAAGGAAATGCTTAATATTGCGGGAACATATAATAAACAGAAGGTGATTTTTGCCCATGATACCTAATGAAGATATTAATAATATCCGTAATCGTGCCAATATTGTAGATATAGTTTCTTCTTATATCAATTTAGAGCCAAAAGGGAAAAACTTTTTTGGAGTCTGTCCTTTTCATGATGATCATAGTCCATCAATGAGTGTCTCACCTGAGAAACAAATTTATACTTGTTTTGTATGTGGAGCATCAGGTAATGTTTTTACATTTGTTCAAAATTATGAAAATTTATCATTTCCTGAATCTGTTAAAGTCGTCGCAAATAAAATTGGATTTAGTTTAAATTATGATGTGAGAGCTAATAATCCTCATAAGGTTTATTATGATATTATGGATGTGGCTAATAAATTCTATATTAATAATTTAAAGAGTCAAGAGGGTAAAACTGCTAAAAATTATTTAACAAAAAGAAATATGGACGAGGCTATAATTAAAGAGTTTGGAATTGGTCTTTCTTTAAATGACAATAATTTATCTAAGTTATTAATAAGTAAAGGATATACAGAAAAACAAATTATTGATTTAGGACTTGCTAATCAAGGTGAAAACCTATATGATATCTTTCGAAATCGCATTACTTTTCCAATAAATAATGATAAAGGTGAAGTTGTTGGTTTTAGCGGCCGAATATATAATGGTGAAAGCGCTAATAAATATGTTAATACTAAAGAAACAATAATTTTTAAAAAAGGTAATATTTTATATAATTATGACAAAGCTAAGAATGAGGTTAATAAAACCAAAGAAGTAATTGTCGTTGAAGGTTTTATGGATGTTATTAGATTACATACCGCTGGAATTAAAAATGTAGTAGCAACGATGGGGACAGCTCTAACTAAAGAACATGCCGTACTTTTAAAAAAATTAAATGCTAAGATTATTCTGATGATGGATAATGATGAAGCAGGAGAAAAAAGTACTTTAGCAGTTGGAGAAGAGTTATTAAAACAAAATCTTAATGTACTTGTAGTAAGATTAAGTGGTGAAAAAGATCCTGATGATTATATTGTTAAAAATGGTAGTGAAGCAATCAAAAACGTTTTAAAAAATCCGATTTCATTTTTTGATTTTAAATTACTATATTATAAAAAAAATAAAGATTTAAATAAAAGTAAAGATTTAGCAAATTATATAAATAATATTATTGAAGAATTAAATAAATCTGAAGATGATATTCTAAGAGAAGTAACCATTAATAATCTTAATAAAGAATATGGAATTGATAAAGAACTTATTTATAGTAAATTAAAAGCTAAGGAGAAAATCAAAATAGTTCCAACAATTGTAAAACCTAAGGTGAGACTTAGCAAATATAAAAAAATTTCCGAGGCTGTTTTATATATGATGATGAAAGATATCAAATATATTCGTAAATATGAAAGAGATTTAGGTTATATTCCTGATTCGGAATATTGTCAAATAGCTAATGATATTATGGCATTTTATAAATTAAATAAAAATTTTAATATTGCGGATTTCATTACTTTTGAAATAAAAAGCAAATATTATGATACTGTTCTTAGAATTATTAGTGATAATGAGCAAGTAGAACCATTTTATGAAGAGTTTGATATTTATTTAGAATTTATTCATAAATGGATTAAAGAAAATCAAATAAATGAGTTAATTAAAGAATTAAAAACTGAACCAGATGTAAATCGTAAAGAAGAAATTAATGATCTAATTATTAAATTAAAAAGAGAGAGTGAGTAAAGATGGCAAAAGAATTAAAAGAAATTAAAACATTAACTGAAAGACAGGAAGCATTACTAGAAGTAGGACAAAAGGAAGGTTATATTACTTTTGAGCAATTAGCAAACGCTTTAAAAGGATTGGATGTCGATGCGGATGCACTTGATGAATTATATAATTTCTTTATTGAAAACGGAATTAATATTGTCAGTGAAGAAGAAGCTACCGATAGTGGTAAAGGTCCTAAAATTAAAGTAGAAGAAGTTAAAATTCTGAATGAAGAAGATTTAACTAAAGATATGAATATTAATGACCCAGTTAGAATGTATTTAAAAGAAATTGGTCGAATCTCACTTCTTAGTCCAGCTGAAGAGATGTCTTTGTCAATTAGAGTGGCAGATGGGGATATATTAGCTAAAAATATTTTAGCTGAATCTAACTTAAGATTAGTAGTTTCAATAGCTAAAAGATACGTTGGTCGCGGATTATTATTTTTAGATTTAATCCAAGAAGGTAATATTGGTCTTATGAAAGCTGTTGAGAAATTCGACTTTGATAAAGGATTTAAATTTAGTACCTATGCTACATGGTGGATTAGACAGGCAATCACAAGAGCTTTAGCTGATCAAGCTAGAACAATTAGAGTTCCAGTTCATATGGTTGAAACTATTAATAAAATGGTTCGAATTCAAAGGCAATTAACTTTGGAATTAGATCGTGAACCAACAGAAGAAGAAATTGGTAACAAAATGGGAATCACTGTTGAGAAAGTTCGTGAAGTTATTAAAATCAGCCAAGACCCAGTTAGCTTAGAAACTCCAATTGGAGAAGAAGAAGATTCTCACTTAGGAGATTTTGTTCCTAATGAAATGGAAATGACACCTGAAGAATATGCAACTAATGAAATTTTAAAAGAAGAAATCCAATCAGTTTTAGCAACGCTACAACCAAGAGAACAACAAGTATTAGAATTACGTTTTGGTCTTATTGATGGGACAAGCTATACTTTAGAAGAAGTTGGAAAAAGATTTAATGTTACAAGAGAGAGAATTCGTCAAATTGAAGCAAAAGCTTTAAGAAAATTGCGTCATCCTTCAAGAGCAAAAAAACTTAAAGATTTTATGGTAGAATAATTATGTTAAGTAATCGCTTAAAATCAGTAGCTGGTCTAATTCATCAAACAGATAATGTTGTTGATATTGGTTGTGATCATGCGCTACTAGGAATCTTTTTAATTAAAAATAAAATCTTAAAAAATATTATTGTTAGCGATATTAATAAATCTGCTTTAGACAATGGAATTAAAAATATTAAAAAATATAAGTTAGAAGATAAAATAGATGCCAGGTTAGGAAACGGATTAGAAGTAATAGACGGAAACGTTGATACTGCTGTAATATGTGGAATGGGAACTAACACAATAATTAAAATTCTTGGACATTCTAATTTAAAACAAATAAAAAAACTAATTATTCAGTCAAATAATGATTATCAATTATTGCGAAGATTCGTTTGTTTAACAGGATTCTATATTTCCCATGAATCTCTAGTTTATGAAAAAGGTCATTATTATATTAATATAGTTTTTGAAAGAGGAAAAAGAAAGTATTCAGCAAAAGAATATAAATACGGACCATTCCTAATGTATGCTAATAAAGATTATTATGATTTCTTATTAAAGAAAAAGCTTGCAGTCTTAGATAATATTCCTGCCCATAAAATTTTTACTCGTTTAAAACATTATAAAGATTTATCTTATTTAAAACAACTAACAAAATAACCACCATAAAGGTGGTTTTTGTTTTAACTAAACAAATAATAAAATATATATCCGAATGTGCTGGCTAGCATTGCTATTACCATAAACCATATAAAGATTTTAGCACCGATATTTTTATTCTTTTTAGCCTTATATGCCATTATTTATCACCTCGTTATTTATAATTATACAAAAAAAATCATATTTTTAAAATAGGTAAATATAATTTAATGGTGATAATATGAAATTAAGGTGGACAAGCCAGAATAAGAATCTTATTAAATTTATTATTTCTTTATTTATTATTGCTATTTTAATTGGGGTTTTTGTTTATATTAAAGAACCTAATTTAGTAAAAGGGAGCATTAGTAATGAATTAAAAGATTTAACTCTTAATATAAAGTCTAGTAAACAAAATAGTTTTATTTATCATTTAATAGTTTTATCAGTTCTTAGTATCTTATCATTACTTGTTATAGGTTTACCATTAATGTTATTTTATTTTTTTTATGAAGGAGTAAGTATTGGCTTTTTAATGGCTGGTTTTTTTCAATATAAAAAAGCAAAAGGATTACTTTTTTCAGGGATCTTTATTTTAGTTAATAAAAGCGCTTTTTACGCCATTTTAATCTACTTACTTATAGTTAGTCTCCAATTTGCTAAAAAGCTCTATTTTAGTGCTAAAAACAAGGATTATAAGATATATGAGCTAGCTTTTATCCATTTAATTAAAATTGGCTTTATATTCTTAATTATTCTTTTAAGTGATATATTTATTTATTATTGGGGGAATAAAATAATTGCCTACTTTCTTTTTCTGCTCTGAATTGCTATAATATCTTTGTGATGTTTATGAAAAAGGTTGTAATCGGAATGAGTGGAGGAGTAGATTCTTCAGTAGCGGCTTATTTACTTCAAAAAGAAGGTTATGAAGTAATAGGTCTTTTTATGCGTAACTGGGACTCTTTAATTAATAACGATACCGAAGGTAATCCTAATCTTGATGCCCCGATTTGTCCGCAAGAGCAAGATTACAACGATGCTTTAGAAGTATGTAAAAAATTAAATATTCCTCTTCATCGTGTAGACTTTGTCAAAGAATATTGGGATTATGTTTTTAAATATTTTTTAGATGAACTAGAGAAGGGGAGAACCCCTAACCCAGACTTAATGTGTAATAAATATATTAAATTTGATTTATTTATTAAAGAGGCCTTAAAGCTAGGCGCGGATGCAATTGCAACAGGTCATTATGCTAGAATTATCGGTAATCGTTTGTGTAGAGCTGTCGATTTAAATAAAGATCAAACTTACTTCTTAGCCCAATTATCTCCTAATCAACTAAAGAACGTCTTATTTCCTCTAGGAGAAATAACTAAACCTGAAGTAAGAAAAATAGCCGATGAATTAAATTTAATAACTGCTAAAAAGAAAGATTCTACTGGGATTTGCTTTATTGGAGAGCGTAATTACCAAAAGTTTATTGCTAATTATTTAAAACCTAATCCCGGTAAAATAATTAATATTGATAATAATGAAGTAATTGGAGAACATACTGGATTAATGAATTACACGATTGGCCAAAGAAGAAATGTCGGGATAAGTGGAAACTCTGAAAAACACTTTGTAGTCGGAAAAAATGTTTTAAATAATATTCTTTATGTTGCTTTTGGTGAAGATAACAAATATCTTTATAGTGATGCTTGCCTAATAGATACAGTTAACTTTATTAGTCCAACTAAACCTTCTTTTTGTACTGCTAAGTTTAGATATCGTGGTTCAGACATAGAAGTTATATTAGAATATTTAGATAATGGAGAAATACTAGTTAAATATCCCTCAAAAGTAAAAGCTGTTACTCCAGGCCAAGCATGTGTTTTATATTTAGGGGAACAATGTTTGGGGTCTGGGATTATCAAAGAAATATATTTAGATAATAAAAAATTAGAATATTTATAATATTCTTTTTTCTTTTTTTGAAATGTATTATAATAAACAGCCATAAAAGACAAAGAAGGTTTAAAAAAACTAAAAAAACAGTAACAATATTAAAGATGGATACGTGATATCTAGTCATGCAAGAAAATTAAGGACATTAAAAATTTTGGAAATGGAAATTTTATTTTAACTACACAATATCGTGGTGGTGATGGTGGAAAAACATATACAAGACTAGAAAATAAACCGATAAAACCAATAGAAAAAAATAGAATTTATGATATTGAAACCGGAAGATATACTCCTTAATTCAGATTCATCAAGCAAAAATTAAAGAAAATGAAAATAATTTATTTTAAACTTTAGATGTTTTACAAATCAAAAATAATTTATTTTCATTAAATTAACTTAAATCTCTTGACAAGTAAATGTTAACTAGGCTAAAATGAAGATGTAAAGAGAGTAGAGGAGTATATAAAATGGATAAATTAAATAATTTATTACAAGAATTAGGAATCTCTAAAGTTAGATTAGCAAAATATTTAGGAGTTTCAAGACAGATGGTTTATAACTATTTAGAATTACCATCTCTAAGTAAGTGGCCTAAGGAAAAGAAAATATCTTTATTCAAATTATTAGATATTGAAGATGGAGAAGATGAAACTTTAGATAATGTTAAAGTTAATACAGAATACTTATTAGCTGTAACTGATAGA
>CAZFQF010000040.1:0-9025 GCA_964520725.1 uncultured Muribaculaceae bacterium
TCGGTTCTTTTCAATACTACCAGGTATATCATCTATACTTTTAATATCTCCGCGGTTCTTATACCCTTGGTACATCCCACCGAATAACCCACCAACTCCTGATTTTAATTGAGCACCCTTGCCTTTATCTTTATTTGCATACATATTGGAAGCAAGACTTGCAACTCCACCTCCAAGCATTGAAGCTCCTTGCATAGCATAAGTATTTTCATTAAGTCTTTTCTTAATATTAAAGTCAAGTTCCATATTAAACAAGTCTTTAATTAGTTTAGGTCCATCTTTCGCAAATTGTAAGATTCCCAAGATTACAGCAACTGTTGATAATAATTCAACTAAGACATTTCCGCCACCATTATAAAACATATTCCCAATTATATCAGGGACTAGCGTTATGGAAAACATCGAAAAATAGATAATTATTAATTTCATAAAAATATCTAAATAACAATCAATAAAGGCTTTAAACCATTTAGTTGAAAAAATCGAACCTTTTTCAACGATATTTTGGGCGATAGAAATAGGTGCGGTTAACTGTAAAAACCCTAGCTTAGCTACTCGAACTCCAATATCTAGACAAAAAGCTATAATCATTTTTATTGCCATAACAGCTGCTATTGTACTAAAAACAGGCAAATATTTCATTTGTCTTTCTTGGCCAGTTATTCTTTCCCAGATATTTAACTTTAAAGCTTTTTGCAGGTCTCCATCATGAAAAAGTCCACCTGGATTTTTATGTTCTAAAGCGTAATCATAAGCTTGAATATAAGTTGTACAAATTGGCGGTGCTCCTTCAACTTCATTTAAACAATCCAAATAAGAATAAGATTGCTCTCCAACATAAGGATGATAAAAAGCTTGGGATATGGATAAAGCCATTGACGCTCCAGCTGCATCGATAGAATAATTTGAATTTTCTGAAGTTGATCCAAATACTACATTACCAATAACATTGGAAGTTAAAACATCATCTTGAAAAATATGCATATATTTATAAATTGTTGGTAATAAAGTTATTAACACTATACTAGTAATTAACTTTCCAACAATTTTTTTAGCTCCGTTTTCTCCTGTTAATTTATCGGGATTTACGATTAACATTAATATCTCATAAGCCATATAAAATAACATTGCAATTCCAAGGATCGTAAATATTCGATCAGAAATTGTTCTTAAGGTACCCTCTGTAAACAAACTAGCTCTACTTATTGAAATAAAAACTTGATATGCTAAGGAAACAAAATAATAAATAAATCCATCGATAATTAAACACAATCCATAAAGCATATTCCATAAATTCTCGCCAATTATTCCACTTGTTGTTATCAAATTTATCATATGTCACCTCCTATTTTAGACAAGATGTATATTTTTCATCCAAAAAACTTAAAAGTATATCTAATATTATTGGAAGAAAAAATAATACTGCAACTAATGCCAATCTTGTCATTAATTTATTTAAAACTTTCTTTAAAGCATCATCGTCTTTATTAACTATTGCCCCTATTAATTCAATTGAGGTTAAAAAAACTACAATTAAAGGTCCAACAATACGAATAATTTTTAGAACTTGTTCTAAATCTTTTTTTAAATTTTTTCCTAATAAACCAGTACAGACCTTTTCACTGTTTTCATTAGCTAATAAATTAATACTATAATTTGAAGTTCTTAAGGTAGTTTCGGCTATAACTTCTTTAGGACTAAAAAATAGAATACTAGCTATAAATAATATAATTATTGATATTTTTTTCATCTTTATTCCTCATTCTAAAAACCATAAATACTAATAAAAGTATAGCATAAAAAAAAGAAGCAGTAAAGCTGAAATTTCCAAATAAAAAACACCTAAGATTAGGTATTTTATACTTGTTTTCTTACTTGTTGCAGTCCCAAGGTGATAAAACACAAGTTTCACATTTCTTAAATGAAACTCTATCTTTTTCTTCTTCATAATTACCAACTGCTCTAAATAACCATAAAACTATTGTCGGAATAAAGAATATAACCACACCTGCTACTGCTCTATATAATAATCTTGTAGTTTGCTTTTTGATTTCATCTTCTTTACTAGCTACAACTGCCTTCCCAAAATCAAACATTCCAAGGGCAATTATAACTAATGGAATCGCGACTTTAAAGAATGTTAAAATATAACCGACAAACTGCAAAATATCCTTTGCATCAGTACAAAAATCACTTACATCTATTCCTGATAATAATAAATTACTCACTTCTTAATCTCTCCTTACGTATAATTAAATTTTATATTATTATTAACTAAATGTCAATCTTTCTATTTAGTTTTTATTAAAAATACCATTAAATAAACCATTTTTATCAGGATTTTGTTTGGGAAATCCTAATTTAACTAATAAATTATCAATTATTTGAATTCTTTCTCTTCGATCATTAAAGTTAGGAATGTTGAAAAAGACTTTAAACTTTGTTTCATATTGAAAATTTGGAATGTCTTCTTCTTTTAAAGAACTTCTATTTAAAATAACTTTACCATTTCTAATTTTTGCATGAACATTACTATCTTTTTTAATTAATTTATTAAGTTTTATAATTCCTGGGTCCACTAAATAAAGAATTTCATCACATATTTCTTTAGCATCAAAATCATTTAAATCAATAATAATTGCATCCACGGATGAATACTCTTTTAATTTTAATTTTAAATCATCTATTGATGTACATAATGATATACCTGAATCACGAAAGTAGACAAAATCTTGTTTATTCATTTCAATTCCTTTTACCTTATAATTAAATTTTAAATGCTTAATTAACATATAAGTAAAAGTTGTAGCTCCTGCATGATCAGTTAAATTTTGAACTCCAATTATTCTCTGATTTGAATCTGTTTTTTCAAAAACTTCATCTGAACTTGAGGAGTCTTCCTGAACATTATTAAAATCTACTTTAAAAAGAGGATTAAAATCATTAATTGAAGGAACTTTAATATATTGTTCAACATCTTTATAACTATTAGGATTACTAATTAAATAATTAATTCCTTCCGCATTTCGAGTAAAATTATAATATCCGTTTTCTACTAATTTACTTAAAAAACTATTACTATTAATTATTTCACTTTCATTTAAAAGGATGACTGTTTTAATCGGATCAAATCCTTTTAAAAACTCGATAACACTATTAATATCATAAAAATTTCTAATCGCTGTTATATCTATAATAATTTTATTATAGAAAAAATTAACTAACTGACTTGAAACCTCTTCTAAAGAAAATTCTCCTGAAAGAGTTTTAATTATTTCCACATTTAAAGAATCAGTTATTTTATAATTCTGATTTTTTATTACTATATTCATTTGACACCTACTTACTCGAATATACTGGTTTTGTTTCCCCAGTTACCGGAAAGGTAAAAAGGTTACCAATAACAGGTAAATCTAATTTAAAAAATACTCTAACATTATAATAAGCTCGATTTAAAGAAACAATACTGGAAGTATTATCATCTATTCTTTGCCAGCAATATTTAAACTTTCCATTTTTTACTATTTCACCTTTAGTACCAGTAGGACAATTGCTATATATGCCATAACCAACTGAGTTAAGATAATCTTCAATTTTTTCAGCGGAAGTATCATTATGTCCTTCATATTTCTCAATTAAACTTACTATTTCATTTTTGACTCGAAAAGCTTTGGAATAATTAACTGATATAGCCAAGTAGCTACTAAATAGGACTATAAAAGTTACAACAATTCCAAAAATCCAAGTACCACCTATGGCCTCTCTCAATTAAAACACTTCCTTTTTCTTATATTAATCTTTATCGGGACATAAATAACCAGTCACAGGGGTGCCACTTTCATCTAAATAAGTACATGAGCATGTATTACCATTACAGCTAACACAATCATAAGCTTGAGCGCAGTTAGTACTTCTTTGGATATTAGCCTTAATACCTGGCCAAATTAGTGTTGTAAACACCACCCCGATTGCCGCTATTGCTACTACCGCAATTGCAGTCATACTTAATTCTCCTGATGCTTCTTTCATTTAATAAACTCCTCCTATCTTATTTTTATTATACACTAAGATTAAAAATTTAACAAATATAATTATATATTAAGTGTAAATCTTTCAAAAAAAAACTGATGCCTCAGTTTTACTTGTTACAATCAATTGGATCTAATGCACAACTAACACATTCTTCATAGTCTGGTTTTACATCACTCCAACCATTAACTAAATTCATAAAAGTATTTAAAATAGTTGGCAGAAAGAATATTACGATTCCCGTTAATAATCTTCTAATGAAAACTTTAGTTTGTTTTTGTAAAGCATCATCTTTCTCAGCAGTAACTGCTTTATAATAATCAAATGTTGCCATTATGATAATTATAAAAGGAACTAATAATTTTGCAAAGAATAATATATATCCCACAAATCTAAAAGCTTTTAATACATCTTCTTCCTTACAGAAAAATTCTCCGACCGCATCACTTATCGGCTCACAATCAGCTTTTATAGTTACTTTTAATATTCCGATTTCTTCTGTAAAATGTTTACTTGCATAATTATAATATTTTGTACATGATTCTAAAGCAGATGCCCCATCTCTTTCGTTATCTTTTACTGGTATCCATAATAAATCACTTCGATTACAATAATATTTAACTTCAGATTTAATTACCGAATTTAGGCCTCCGCACTCTTTTTTTATTGATTTTTCAACCGAATCTTTACTACAATCTTCTGAACATTTTACTCCATTTTTATCATAATCACAATAACATGAAACGGATATTTTTTTGTCTTTAGCCGCTACTGACAAAAACGGAACAAAAACTAATAATAACGTTATAATAATCAATAATCTCTTACTCATATTCATATCGATTTTCCTCTTGTTTTGATGTTAATTTCCTAAACACTTTATAGCCTACAAAACCAGCAACCCCAACTATTAATACAACAATAATTATTCCCGTAATATTACTACTTTTTTTAATATTAATAATATATGGAGTCTCAGTTAAGTCTTCTGCTATAACTGTAATTATTATTTTACTTTTGTTCTTTAAATCTTTATTTCCTGTAATTGAATATGTAGATTTACTACTTTCAGTTCGCACTGAAATATCTAAACTTTTTTCTTCTTTTACTTTTATAGTATAAGAGAAAATATCAGGATCAAAATCTAAATCATGATTTTCTATTTTTATATTTCCTAATTTAGAATTGCTGTCTAAAATAGCTAACGGTCTTTTTAAATTAATTGTATAAACTTTAACAGTTCCATCTTCAGCCGTAACTGTTATTTTAATTGGCGTTTCCAAATTAATATTTTCATTATTTTCAACTATATAACTAGCTTCGCTGTCTTCAACGACTGCTATTATCTCAATTTTTGTTATTCCTTCTTCAACTTCTAAATTATAATTTTCTTTGATTTTATCAAATTCTATTTTTCCTGGATTGACTTCTAAAGAACTTAAATAATTATTATTACTTTTAACTCCTGTTGTTGTGGGAACTTTACTTGAAGTTTTCCTAGTAGTAGTTGACTGTGTAGTTCTCTTAGAAGATGTAGTACTAGACTTTGTTGGTGTAGTTAATGGGGGAATAGTCGTTGTTGTAGTTGTTGTAAAAGGATTCCCAGATGAAGTTTTTCCACAATCATAATATGCCACCATATTACAATATTTTACTTTTGTCGATGGGGTACAACTTCCTGTATAATTTCCACACCCACTATTCATGAGCAAATAATATTTAGAAGGGTTCCCATTAGAGCACTTAACCATGTTATTTGAAATATAATATTGAGTCTCCCAAACTCCACTATAGCAAGTTGCTTTAATACAGTGCCCAAAATATCCATTTCCAGTTGTGTTAACAGCACTACTTTGAAAATCAATGCATTCTGTATAAGACATATCACTACTTACAGGTGTATTATAAGATAATGCACTAACACCAGTTGAAAATAAGAATAAACCTAAAATTATTAGGGTAAAACCTTTAATCTTTTTCATTGTTATAAACTCCTCTTTTTTAAAAAAAGAATACCAGTAATGATATTCTTTTTAATTATCAAGACTTATCTTAATAATAACACAAAATTATTAATTATTAAATCTTTTTAAATAAATTTTTCTTATTTATAACATATAATCCGATACTTAAGATTAAAACTGTTCCACTTAAGACTAAATAATAAGTGTTTATTCCAGTCTCAGGGTTTTTTGTATTTTCATTACTTGTATTATTATTATTATTAGTAGTAGTTATATCATTATTTACTACTTGATATTCGGTATTATCTTTCTTTTTAGTACAGTTGTAATTAATTACTGTTGCATGATATTGGTCAGTAAAAGGAGCTCCTTCTTCTGGATCTGTATCACATGGGACGGTTGATGTATAAGTCCAATTTAGTGACCAATTAATTTTATCCCATTTCATAAAACCACTTTTTGCAACAACGTATGGATCAGTATTATTATTTTCACAAGTTATATTACTCATAATCGGAGCTAAATCTTTATAAAACTCATAAGAGCTAACACATGTAGTTTCTACACAAGTTAAGTAATAACCATTACTAGCACTTTTATTAGCTTCCTTATCATTTTCTGATAATAATCTCGTTTCGCATTCAGCTTTTGTATTAAAAGTCTCACCTTCAGTACTAGAATCAACTTTAGCATTAACTGTTAATGGTGATAACAATATACTTATAGCAATTAAATGAATCAATTTTTTCATATTTTACTCCTCACTATTCCTCGGTGTAATCTTTTCTAGCTTTTCGTTTCTTTCGAACTACTATTATTATACCCGCTCCTATTATTATAATACCACCAACTATTGCAGCCGTAGTTTCTAATTTTTTATTATAAATATCTTTTATTATATTTATTGAATATAGACCTGTATCTCCATTTTCGGCTATTACTTTTACTCTTATAGTACTAAATGCATTTAAATCATTATTTCCATACATATATACTTCAGATCTATTACTTTCAGGTGTCGCTGTTAATAATAATGTTTTTTCTCTTTTTATTTTTACTGTATAATCTTCAACTTCTGGATCAAAGTTTAATTCATAATCTTTTACGGTTAATGTTTTTAGTTTTATACTATTAGATACTCCTAATCCATCTTCTTTTCTATTTATAAAAACATTATAAACT
This sequence comes from uncultured Muribaculaceae bacterium, assembly GCA_964520725.1. GTDB lineage: Bacteria > Bacillota_I > Bacilli_A > RF39 > UBA660 > DUUS01. The sequence continues at coordinate 7,176 of CAZFQF010000040.1, forward strand.
TTACTTCGTGAACCATTCGAAACAATTATTTCAACTCTGTTTGCTCCAACTTTTAAAGCTCTATTTCCATTTATTTCGACTTTTGCATTTGAACTTTCTGCTAAAGCATATATTGGAACATCATCATTAGCATATTCTACTGCTACAGTATAACTTAAATTCTCTTTTTCAAATTCTAAATCCACTCCTGGGATTGATAACGAACTTAAATAAACACTATTTTCTAAATCTACATCTTCTTTTGCACCATTTTTAACAAATGTTAAGATATAATTTCTTACAGTTCCAGCTTCACTTACTGTTTTAATTACAGCAGAAGTAATATCGTTGTTTAATTGAACGCGTCTTGGCTCATATCCTTTTACAAATGCTGCTTGAGCACTTTCCAAAGTCCCATTAATATTTATTGATTTAGTATTTTTAGGTACTGTTATTGTATAATCTGAAACATAAGGATCGAAATTTATTTTTCCTGCACTTATTTTTAGATTTTTTAAAGTATTTTCATTTTCTCTTTTATCTACTCTATTTACAATAAATGTATATGTTCTTTCTTTTCCTTCATTATTTATTACTTTTATTAAAACTATATTTTGACCATATTTTAAATCTACAGTTCTTGGCTCATAACCTTCAGCATAACGTGCATCTGAACTTGTTAAAGTTGCATATAAAGCTATTTTATTACTATCTACTGTCAGTTCATAAGCCATTTCAAATATATCAAATCCTGTTGCTAATATTGTGTCTTTATTTAATCTGTTTGATAATCTGACATATTCACTCGAATTAATTTCGTTATTATATCCCATTCCGGTTGAAGATTTAATCGCTGTAGGAGTTACATTGGCTCCATTTGATTCAGCTCTTAAGTCGCTTATTGTTGTTGAAACATTACCATCAGTTATATTTATTAAAAGACCACTGCTTATTGCGTTATTTTTAGTCATTACCCAAGCAAAATGTGCTCCAACTGATCTGAAACCTGAATATTGATTATTACTATCAAGTGGTTCCCATTTAGAAGTAATAGTAGGAGTTTCTCCTTGGTTGATTATATAACCTTTTAGTCCTGTTTTACTTGAATTATCATAACCAGTAATTTCGACCTTTCCTACTCCTTCGGGTAAGACTGGGCCACCATTTCCTGAAAGTGTTGGACGCTCATTTGCTCCACAACTATATTTATAGGTAATATAACAATCTGATTTATTCCCATTTTCACAGGTGTTATTTTCTTTATCGGGAATTCTAATTTTATGATATCCTGATGCACAGCTAAATACATTTTTTTCAGTTGGACCATCATATTCATATTTACCATTTTGATATTTATAGCAAATAGCTATTTTAACAATCTCACTTGACTTTTCGCCTTTTTTTATTTCTGATGGAACACAAGTATCATTACAAACAGCTGTACTTACACCTATTTTTTCTCGATTGACATAAATTGTTTCATCATTATATTTTACTTTACAGTACTGCTTAGTTGTTCCATCTCCGACTGGTTTATCATATTGACATTCATTTTCTACAAAATTTTCAAATACTAATTTCGAATTACATGGCACCGCATTTTCTCTAGGATTTGTTAAATCCGCATCTGTAAACGCTTCCATCCCAGATCTTGAATAACGAACAATTTCATCACATACTGCAAATGTATTGTTTGTTTCAGGATCTGTTTCTCCAGGTGGAACTGTCCCAAGTTTTTGTCGATAAACTTGACTTGTGGTAATTGGAATTCCATTAATTGAAGTAATATCACATAACGCAGATTCTCCTCTGTCTTTATCACACATAGTTACATAAACTTTATCTCCGCAAGTTAGAGGATATCCCCCTTC
>CAZFQF010000041.1:0-8815 GCA_964520725.1 uncultured Muribaculaceae bacterium
TATAAAGCACTTGAATGATATCCATTCCGGGTCCTCTATTACCCTCAATTATTAAAGGCCCATTATCAGTTATGGCAACATCCCATCCAACAATATTAACTTTATCATTAACTTTTGCCGCTTCTTTTACCATTTTTACTATTTCTGACCAGTAAGGAATTTCAAAGCCGTCTACTTTTATTTTTGTCTTTAAAGTTTGATCGCTAACATTTCCAGATTTATCAATTGTTTGTCCTTCTAGACAACCTTTGTCAATATTTACTTTTACGCCAACTCCACCTTGATGAAAATTATCAACAATCGACTCTCCTGAACCAATTCGAGCTACAGCAAACATAACTTTACTTCTCCCATTAAGAGAGCTGGTAACTACTCTAATAGTATTTAAACTATCTGGATTTAATTTATTCCAGATTTTATTTTGAATAACTAATTCTTCAATAAAACAATTATCGTTTTTTAACTCTTGATAAAATTTATTAATATCGCTAATATCTTTAGTTGCAATTTTTTCAACATCTGCTCCACCTAATCCACTAATCGGCTTACGAACTATATATTTATTTTTGTCAATAAATTTTTTAACCTTTTCTAAGCCGTCTTCAAATGAAACACAATCTCTTTTAACAAACTTTTTAAAGTTCTTATGAAAGTTAATTTTATTAGAAAAAAATGGTGCATATTCATAATTAGCAGCTAATTTATATAACTGAGCTTGATAGCCAATTGTTGCGTAGGTTTTTCTTTCTTGATGCTTTTTATTATAAAACTCGTAATTTAGATAATCTTGTAAACCGGATTTATATACTACAAAACACCAAATTGTATCTAAAAACATCAAGTTTGGATTTTTATGATTTTTCAAAGATAATACTTTTAAATTATCATAATGTCTTTTATAATTTCCTTTAATTGCCCAACTAATTAAGCCCATAAAATCACCATAAATAGTATAGCATAAAAAAAGCAAAATTAATTTCTTAACTTGCTTTTTGACTTAAATTTATATTTACACTTTCTGATTTTTTTCCTCTAATATATGTTAATTTGACTTTATCTCCAACTTTATATTTATATAGATAATATTTTAATTTTGCCGATGAAGTTATATCGTAATCTCCAAACTTAGTAATTACATCGCCTTTTTCTAAGCCAGCATCCGCTGCCGGACTACCACTTTGAACATACCCTACTACTGCTCCGCTAGTTATTGAAACATCTACACTTATGCCGTATTGGTATTGTAAAGCATTAGTATCAGTAACATTTAAAGTTCCAACTCCTAAAACCGGTCTAGTAATTGTTTTACTATTTATTAACTGATCTCCAAAATTAATAGCATCTTCAATCGGAATTGCAAAGCCCATTCCTTCAACACCATCACTTATTAGTTTCATATTAGTTATGCCAATAACTTCACCATTAGAATTAGCAATCGGTCCCCCACTATTTCCAGAATTGATTGCTGCATCTGTTTGTAAAACTGACATTACCCAGTTTCCAGCATTTGCTGTTGTTCCAGGAATCTCAACTAAACGATCTTTTCCACTTAAAATACCTCTTGTTACTGTCCATGAGTATTCTGTGTTAAGTGGAGCTCCTATTGTAAATAACGTATCCCCTAAACGAGTTTTTTCACTTTTTCCAAGCTCAGCAATACTAATAATCTTATCTTTTTCTATCGATAAAACTGCAATATCTGAATATTCATCATTTCCTACTAATTTAACATCATAATTATTTCTATTAGTAAATTGAACTTTAACTTCAGTTGCGCCAGAAATAACATGCGAATTAGTTAAAATATAAGCAGTATCTCCTTCTACTTTGTAAACAAATCCTGTTCCACTACTAGCAAGTTTTCCCTCTTGATAACCGCCAACTACGACTACTGCATCATATAACTTATCAACAGCATCAGCTATTCCTTGTTCGTTAACTGTTACTTCTTTTTCGGATTTATTTATAATAGTTTGAGATAGCCACCCTAACTCTGTTGTTCCATAGTAAAGCCCCACCGCTCCTATTAAAATTCCAATTGCTGCTACGATAATAATTAATAATCCGTTACCTTTTTTATTCATTTATTAATCTCCTCCTATAAATTGCTTAATTCTTTGAAATTGACAGGGAATCCCATTGCATCTAATACTTTGCCGATATCTATGGATTTTAGTTTACCTGTTAAAACATCTATTTCATAACTAAGTTCACTCATCAATAATCTAAATTCTTCATTTCTCAGTAATTGTTTTAAAATAATAACTAAAGTAAATAAATCGTTTTTGCCATAAATATACTCGCCATCTGTAATCGAAATATTTAAAGCGTTATGATATTTAGTATCTTCAATTACCTTTTGAGTCTTGTGATTATATAAAATTTCTTCATGAGCACATAAATTACGAAAATTTGCTAAAATCGGTAAATAAGTGGCTATACATTCAGCGCTAATTTTATATGTCTCCGCTATTGAATCTTGATCACGTTTTTTCATAATCGTAAATAATTCACTTACTATTCCAAATGATAATACTTTTACCACAACCCACATTGGAATATAACCATAATTAGTTAAATAGTGATTGGTTGCTGAATGGTATCCACCATTAACTCTGATTTGTCTTTTCATTTTTTTTAGTAAATCATTAATTTGACGAAATCTTTCAGGATCATTAGAAAAATTAGAGACTTTTAAATAATCTGTTTCGCGATAACCATATTGTTTAGAAATTTCATATGAAACAATACTTTTCATATTATTTTCGACAATAAGTAGATTTTTAAATGTAATATTTCTAATCTGTCTATCAAATTGAAATACAGCGTATAATTCTCTAAAAGTTGTTCCTTCAATAAAAAATTTATCTTTAGGACTTTTTAAAAATAAATGACGATAACCACTTAAGAAAAAATAATTTTCTCTAATGAGAATATCTCTGGCAAAATCGAAGTCATCTATAATTAAGCCTTTATTTTCTAGAATTTGAAGTTGTTCCTCGATTGTTTTAAACACTTTACTCGCCATGGTCTCACCTATTTTAGAATTATACCATATATCACGGCAAAATAATACTAAGTATTTATGAAAAAAATATGAAATTTAGATATTTTTTTTGAATATTTGTTCTTTCATTAGCATTTTTATTTACTTTAAATTAAAAACTTTTTTAATATTCTTTCTAATTCTTCTATCTCTTTTGACATTTTACCCCCACCGGCTTTTGTCTTGATTACATAATAACGTTTTTTTCTTTTTGTTTCAATTAATAGGTGTTTAATCACTTAATATTAATTATTTCAATGTTTTTTGATAAAGCATATAAAAAACTTGATAAATTCATACCAATTTTTTTATTTTTACGGATTATGTTTTTCAGCAATATCTAATTTATTTTTAGAAATAAATGAAATATCAATATCCCATTCGGTATCTTCTCTTGAATCTTTTATTGTTATTCCTCTTGCTAATAATTTATTTCTAATTAAATCAGCTTCGACATATTTTTTTTGTTCTTTTAAAACTTTTCTTCTTTCAATCAGTTCATATATTTCCAGCTCGTTAATATTATTTAATTTAATATATTTTTCTTTAATCTCAGAAACCACAAGCTGCGGTAATTGTTGTAAAAATTCTAGAGTACTATAAACTTCAATCAACGCATACTTCATATTTGCTAATTCTTGAATTACGTTTTTCCTATTTATTTTATTAGCTATTTTATTAATATAGCCAAATAAATTAGTCAATGCTAATGCTGTATTAAAATCTTGATCCATAGCATTTTGAAAATCTTTTTCTTGTTAATGCCTCGCTAAGCATGACCAATATTAGCATCTCCAGAAACAGTGATCCCACAAGCATACATTTTTACTTTTCCTTCTTTTAAGGGAACAAATTCTTCTTTTGTTTTTGTTAATATATTATATATTTTTAGACTCATTTACTGATCTCTTAACATTTAAAACTGTTTTAACTATTATATTATATTTTTTAATTATGTAATATATTTTATTATTTTATTCTATTTTTTACCCTATTAATAAACATTATTTACTTTACTAACTATAATAATCAATAATACTTTTAGTAATAATTAAAGATATTTTTTCTTGATAATCTTTTTTTTGTAAATTTGCTCTTTCTTTAGCATTTGATAAAAATCCGCATTCAATTAAAACTCCTGGGACATTTAATTTACCATACATATAATTACTATTACTTGTAATTTTTGTTTCTCTTTTAGTATTTAAAGTCTTATTTAAATTTTCTTGTAAATATTTAGCTATTACTTCATTAGATTTTATATTTGTAGTGTAAAAGACTTGAGGTCCATAATAAGAAGATCTCTGGAAATAGTTTAAGTGAATACTCAAATATAAATTACTGCCACTATTATTAATTAACTTTATTCGGTTATCAAAATCACTTTTTTTGCGAAAAAGTGCATTTGGTTTACTTAAATCATAATCTCCTTCTCGGGTTAAAATAACCATGGCTCCATTTTTTTCTAATTCGTCTTTTAATAATAAACTTATTGCTAAATTTATATCATCTTCTTTTACCCCAGAAGAACTTGTCCCATTATCTACTCCACCATGTCCTGGATCTATTACAATACTTTTTCCAATTAAAGGATACGTTAAATTATTAGCATCTACTTTAAATATGGTTAACAATATAAATGAAAATATCAATAATATAAATAAAATCTTTTTCATATCAAATAATATTCAAAATAAAAAAAAATAGACAATGTCTATTTATATTTTATGTATTATCACTTTCAGATTTTAATAAAGCAATCTTTTCAAATAATTCTTTTCGACCATTTAGTAAAGGTGAAATTGGTTCGTTATTAGCATATGTTACTAAACATTCAGTAAGTAACTTAGAACAGTCAACTCGTCTAAACCAAGGTTTGTTTTTAACATTTTCAGGAACATCCGTAAAATTAGAACAATAAACTCTAGTTAATAAGCCTTCTTCATAAGCTTTATCAAAAGCATCTGGTCCTTCAGTAAATAATGCAAAAGTTGCCATTACCCAAACATTTCGAGGTTTTTTAACTTTTAATTTCTCTAAAACATCTAAAATACTTCCTCCACTAGAAATCATATCATCGATAATTAAATATTCGCCATTTTTAACTTCTTTTCCCAAATATGCATGCTCAGCAATTGGATTTTTTCCATTTTCATCAACTTTAGAATAATCTCTTCTTTTATAAAACATTCCAATGTCGCATCCAAGCATTCCAGAATAGAATCTCGTTCTACCCATAGCTCCTTCATCAGGAGATACGGCTAATAAATTTTTATAATTTATTTTCTCCTCAGTAATAAATGTTAAAAGCATTGGTTCTGAGGGAATTATATTATCAAATGGAATTAATGGAATTGCCTGTCTCACATCAACATTATGAGCATCAAATGTTGTAATACAGTCTACTTTCATTCTTTCTAATTCTTGTAATCCTAGTGCACAGTCTAGAGATTCACGACCACTTCTTTTGTGTTGTCTTCCTTCATATAAAATAGTTTCAATAACTGTTATTTCTTCGGTATTTCCACTAGTTGCAGAAATAACTCTTTTTAAATCTGAAAAGTTTTCATCTGGCATTCTAGTATGATATTCTCCATATGCTTTATATTTTAAACTATGATTACAAAGATCTGTAATAATAAAGAATCTTTTTCCTCTAACCGAATTGATTAATTTGGCTTTTCCCTCTCCATTACCAAATCTAGTAAGTTCTACTTTTATAAAATTGTTTTCTGTAAATCCAAAATCATTAATTAATCTTTCTTTTACCAATTTACCTAGCTCTTCTACTGTATCCATAAATAAAATTCTAATAAAATCGATATTTTCTTGCTTTATTTTCACTTTTCTACTTCCTTTTCTAAACATTAATTATTTTACTTTACTAAACTTTGCTTTAAGATTTTCTTTTCTTCAACCTCTTTTCCTTCATGTCTTAATAAATATATTTTATTAATTAACCCCGCACTAAATCCCGTGATTTTTCTATCCGTTCCAATTACTCGATGACACGGAACAACTATTAGAAGTTTATTTTTCCCGATGGCATTTGCTACTGCTCTCACAGCTTTAGGCTTACCAATTCTATTAGCTAATTCCTGATAAGATATTAATTCCCCAAAAGGTATTTTTAGAACCTCATTCCATACCGTATTTTGAAAATCAGTTCCACTTAAAGAAATTGGTAACGAAAATTCAGTTAGTTTCTGGTTAAAATACTCATTTAGCTGATAATGGACTAAATCACATAAAACATTGCCATTATCTAAATCTTTTTTTGAAACTAAATTTATTTCTAACAAATAATTTTCATTACACACAATTTCTAAAATACCAATTTTACTATTAATAAATTTACGATACATAATCCTCTAATACAATAATAACACTCTAATGAAAAAAAGTTAACCCTTTAAAGCCAACTTTCTGAATAATATTTGCTATTTTAGAATATCTTGATTTTTACCAATGCTTAAATTTTTATTTACAACTTCAAAACTATCAATAATTGAGATAAAAGCTTTCGGATCTATTAATAAAATCCCTTCTTTTAAAGCGTAATATTCTTTAGTATCAATTGCAGTCATTATAATTTTACTATTATTATGACTATATCCGCCTTTAGTATTAAATTCTGTTAAATCATGTTTTAATTCTTCTAAAATATATTTTTTAACTTCTTGTTCTTTAGTCGTTATTATATAAAAAGTTTTACTTGAACTTACTCCAATTTTTGATCTCGTTGCCATATATCTGACAATAATAATCACAATTAGAGAATATATCATACTTTCAAATCCCAATATTTTTATAGTTGCAACTAAGACTATAAATTCAAAGATATAAGAGAAAATTTTATTCTTATATTCTGCACCACTATCAATTAATTCTTGTAAAATATCAATTCCACCAACATTCTGTCCAGCTTTAAATATCATACTATATCCTAAACCAGTCAGGAAACTCCCAACAATTAAAACCATAACTTTTTCTAAATCATAGAAATATATATATTGAGCTAGAAAATCCGTAACAAAAATAAAAAACGGGATTAGTAAAGTAGAGCATAAATATTTTTTTACTTTCTGTGGTTTTATAACAAATAAAGATATCAACATTAGTAAAATATTTACTATTATAAGAAATAAAGCTGGACTATATCCCGTTTCATAACTTATTAAAGCACCAACACCATATATTCCATTGGGAACTATTCCATAATTTATAAAAAATAAATTATAAGCAAATGCTATTAAAAACGAACCCCCAATTATATTAAAGATCTTCTTTATATTTATCATTTTTTACCTCTTTATTCTTAAATATTCTTCCATAAATCCTAAGATATCTCCATCTAATACTTTATCAGTGTTAGATGTTTCATGCCCACTTCGTACATCTTTAACTAATTTATAAGGTTCTAAGGTATAGTTTCGAATTTGACTTCCAAAATTAATGTTTTGATTTCCTTTTAAATTATTGATTGACTGATTATGTTTTTCAGACTCTAATTGTTCTAACTTACTTATTAAAATTTTCATTGCTGTATCTTTATTTTGGCAAGTTACTACTGTCCCGGTTGGAATATGAGTTAATCTTACAGCAGAATCTGTGGTATTTACTCCTTGTCCACCTTTTCCGCTACTTCGGTAAACATCTACTCTTAAATCATCTGATTTAATTTCAATATTAATATTGTTGTTAATTTCAGGAATTATTGATACCGCTGCAAACGAAGTATGTCTTCTCGCATTAGAATCAAAAGGGCTTATTCTAACTAAACGATGAATTCCTTGTTCTCCTTTAAAATATCCATAAGCATAATTTCCACTTATTTTTGCCATTACACTTTTTAATCCTGCCTCATCTCCATCTTGAAAATCAATAATCTCAAAATTATAATTGTTTTTATTACAAAACATTTGATACATTCTTAAAAGCATCTGAGCCCAGTCACAAGCTTCTGTTCCGCCAGCTCCAGGATGAATTTCTAAATAACAATTATAACTATCATACTTTCCATTTAGAAGTTTACTTATTTCTATCTTTTTTATATCTTCGTTAATATTAATTAAATTTTTCTCTATCTCATTAACAATATTTTCATCATCAGATAATTTTATTAATTCGTTTAATTCGTTTAATTCGTTTAGTAATCTATTGTAATCATTAGTTTCTTTTTTTAACGAAATTAACTGACTATTTATATCACTTGCAACGCTATGATCATTCCAAATGTTTGGATCATTTAACTTTTCCTCTAACTCTTTTATTTTACTTTCTTTAAAATATAAGTCAAAGTGACCTCCCAATAATTTCGAGTTTATTTAATAAATCTTCAATATTATTTAATACTTCTTCTTTTTTCATATAAGCTCCTTATAACTAAATTTATTATAGCTTTTTTTTAAAAGAAATTCAACTTCGAATAAAGATAAAAAATAAGATAATTTAAATAGTAGCCAAACGCCCATACTATTTTCGCCTATAAGAATAGTTTATTATTGTAACTTAATTTATATTTAGGAGGACGTATGATAAATTTTTTTATAAATTTAAATCCAATTATTCAAGCATTATTAGCGACAATATTTACTTGGGCGATAACTGCACTAGGAGCGATTTTAGTTTTCTTTTTTAAAAAAGTAAATAAAAATGTTTTAGACGCTATGCTGGGATTTGCTGCGGGAGTTATGATTTCTGCTGCATTTTGGTCCTTGTTGTTACCAGCTATTGAAATGGCAGAAAAATTAGAAATGACTGCTTGGT
>CAZFQF010000042.1:0-8791 GCA_964520725.1 uncultured Muribaculaceae bacterium
TCTTGGTTTAAATGATTATTTTAATAAAGATGGAATTTGTATAATTGAATGGTCAGATTTAATTACTGATTATTTACCTAAGGAAAGACTAGAAATAGTATTTAAAATTATTGATGAAAATACTAGAGTCTTAAAATTAAAACCTTATGGAGAAAAGTACGATGATTTAGTTAATTCTGTAATATAATTTGCACAGCATTTGTGCTTTTTTTATGTTATAATAGCATAGATATTTTAGGAAAGAGAATTATTAAAGAAAAGAACTAAAAAAATAATCTGATTTTTTAGATGAAGAAATAAAAAGTAAACAATAGAGAATTAAATAAATATCTTCTTTTTAATTAAGAATAGATATTGTATAATATAATTGGTTTGGAAGTGTTAAAAATGAGAAGTTTATTTATAAGTACATACAATGAATTCATTACTATAGCTCTTTTAAGTAATGGAAAAGTAATTAATATAAAAGAAGTCCAATCGGTTAAAAGTCATAGTATTTATTTAATTCCTACTATCGAATTAGTATTAAAAGAAGAAAATATTGATACTAAAGATCTTGAAGAAGTAGTTGTTATAAATGGACCAGGAAGTTTTACAGGAGTAAGGCTTGGAGTAACTGTTGCTAAAACCTTAGCATATACTTTAAATATTCCCATTAAAACGATAACTACTTTAGATGCTTTAGCTTTTTCTGATGATAATCTTAACAAAAAAATCGTTTTTATTAAAGATAACAAAGGTTCTTTTTATGGAATATATTCAAATAATAAGTTATTAGAAAAAATAAAATACTTATCAGCTTTTGACTTTGAAAATTTTCTAGATCAAGAAAATGGGCAAATAGAATTTGGTTCTGCAAAATTAAATATTGATAAAATATATGAAAATATAAAAGATAATAAAAATGAATTACCTCATGAAGTAAAAGCAGTTTATATTAAAGAAATAGAGGTGTTAAATGGTAACTAAATATAACTCAGAAGATATTGAGCAAATTATTAATTTAGGAAGAGAAATTAATCCTAAATTCGCAGAACTATTTAAAATCGATAGTTTGCCAGAATTAGAAGAAATTTTTGTTTATAAGGATAACAATCAAGTGCTTGGATTTCTCCATATTTTAGTGGGAATAGAAAAAACAGAAATCTTAAATTTAATTGTCAAAGAAGAAAATAGAAATCAAGGAATTGCCTCTATTCTTTTAGATTATATTTTAAGTACTAATGATAAAGATATAATTTTAGAAGTTAGAGAAAGTAATCTTCCAGCTATAAATTTTTATAAAAAATTTAATTTTCTAGAAATAAGTGCTCGAAAAGATTATTATGAAGATGAAGATGGCATAATAATGGAAAGAAGAAAAAATTAATGGAAGATATATATATATTAGCCGTTGAAACTAGCTGTGATGAAACTAGTATTGCGATTGTAAAAAATGGGATAGAAGATGTTGCAACTACTGTTTTAACCCAAATGGATACTCATGCTAATTATGGGGGAGTAGTTCCAGAAATTGCTAGTAGAATGCATAGTGAGAATATTACTCTAGTTTTAGAAGATTTATTTCAAAAAACAAATTTAAAAATGGAAGATATGAAAGCCGTTGCAGTTACATATGCTCCTGGATTACTAGGAAGTTTATTAGTCGGTCTTGAATTTGCTAAGACCTTATCTTTAGTTTATAAAAAACCTTTAATTAAAGTCAATCATATTGCGGGGCATATTTATGCCAACAATTTAAATGAAAAAATGGAATTTCCACTTTTAGCTTTAATTGTTAGTGGTGGACACTCAGAATTAGTTTTAATGAAAGCTGATTATGATTTTGAAATTTTAGGAGCAACTTTAGATGATGCAGTAGGAGAAGTTTATGATAAAGTAGCAAAAATATTAGACTTATCTTATCCTGGCGGACCAAACATTGAAAAATATGCTTTGCAAGGAGAAAATACCTGTAATTTTTCTAAATCAATGAATAATAATGAATTAAATTTTTCATTCAGTGGTTTGAAGAGTGCTGTAATAAATTATGTTCATAATGAAAAACAAAGAGGAAATGAAATCAATAAATATGATGTAGCTTGTTCTTTTCAAAATATTGCGATTGAACAGTTAATCAGAAAAACAAAGTTAGCTATTCAAAAGACAGGAATAAAAAGACTAATCATAGCTGGCGGAGTAAGTGCTAATCAATATTTAAGAAAAGAAATGGAAAAATTAGCTACTGAAGAAAAGATAAAGTTATCCGTTCCACAAATGAAATATTGTACCGATAATGCAACCATGATTGGAGCCGCAGCGTATCCATTATATTTAAAACAAGAATTTACTAATTATAGTTTAAATGCTAAAAGCACAGATAGATTTTTTACTTCGCTAGTATAAGAAATTTATCTTTTTTTATCTTTTTAATACTAAAAAATAAAAAACTATCACTAAACGACAAAATATGATAACATAAACTTAATAAAGTAGAGAAGAGGAAAAAGTAATGCAGAATGAAAATGGGGTTCAAAATAATCCAAGTGACAAGCATCAGGTGAGGAGTTTAGAAATATTAAATGAAGATTTTTCGCAACCGATAAATACTCAACTAAATCCGATAAATAATTCTACTTCAATTGTTTCTAAAAAAAATCATAAAGGTTTAGTGGCTGGTTTAATTATTATTATAATTTTAATGCTGGTCTTAAGTGGCTGCTGGTATTATTTTAATAATCCAAAAATAATATTTGCTAAAAGTATAAATAGTTTATATACAAAAACGATGAATACAGTGGATAAAAATCCTTTATTAAATGAAATCTTTGCTAACAATAAAGTAGGAATCACTTCGGAAGTGGAATTAGAATTAAAAGAAATAGCAGTTTCTCTAAATTTGCCAATTGAAAAGATGACTTTAAACTTTGATTACACAGAGGATAAATTTGATGAATCAGCTTATTTAAATTTGAAAGCAAAAATTAATGATAGTGAAAACTTTGAATTTGAAAGCCTAGTTAAAGATGAAAAATTCTATTTTCTATTAAAAGAATATTTTGATAAGTATTACTATTATGAGGATTATAAATTTGCTAGTATTTTAAATAATGAGAGAGCAACATCAGAAAATATAGAATATTTATTAGATATATTTAAAAGTAATTTAATTGAAGAATTAAATGAAGGAGCTTTAAAAGATGAAAGTACTAAAATTAATGTAAATGATAAAGAAGTAAGAGTAAAAAAGACTTCTTTAGTCGTTACGGAGAGAGTTTTAGCTAATATCTCTATTAATTCAATCAAACAAATTCAAAATGATAAAGAAGCACAAAAAATATTAGCTTCGATTCTGGGAATGGAAAAAAGAGAACTATTAAAAGATCTTGATGAGGATTTAGAGTATTTTCAAGATGATACTATAATTAATTCAGAAGAAGTATTGTTTAATTATAATATTTATACTAAATTATTTGGTATAGTAGTAAAAGAAGAAGTGTTAGCGAAAGACATTAAATTTGAGTCTATTATAAATAACGGTACAAAAGAATATATTTTAACTATTAGTGATGATCAAATTATAAATCTCAAAATAACAACTGCTAATGATATCTCTGAAATAGATGGTTTAATTAGTACTATTAAAATAAGTGGAGAAATAGGTCCAGAAAAATTAAATTTAAAAATTATAAATAATGAAGTCGATTCTGCACCTATGGAAATAAATATTCTTGGAACTTATAATAGTAAAGAAGTAACTCCAAAAGTAAAACAAGAAATTACTTTCAATCTTGATTTTTCTGCAAACTTTGAAAAAAACGAGAACTATAAATTTTCTTTGAAAAGTAAAACTGAAATAGAAACTGCTAAATCTTTACCAAATATTGACATTAGTAATAGTAAAAATTTTGAAGAAATATCCGCCGATGAAATAATGAATATTTATACTAAAATAGGTGAAAATGAGATGATAAAATCTTTTATAAGTTCATATACTTCTGGTGATTATTCGAATTATAACTCTGATCATCATCTTAGTTATTAATTAATAAAATAACCAACATTTGTTGGTTATAATTTGTAAAAAACAGTCTGTTAAAAATCAATTATAAATTGAAAAAGTAAGTGTCCGATAAGGACAAAAAAAAGACACATGAAGTGTACCATGATACAATGTTAATTGAACAGAAACATTGGAGGTGCACAGATGTGTCTTTTAGATTATAACAAAGAAATGAAAAAATATAAACACTTAACTAAAGCAGAAAGAAATATGATTCAAAGATGGATCAATAAAGATAATAAAAGTAACAAGGAAATAGCTAAATTGCTTGGTAAAAGCGAAAGAACTATAAGAAGAGAAAGAAAACGTGGTCAAGTCATCGTGAAGGATTATACATGGGCAGATAAAATTGAGTATAGTGAAATGGTTGCCCAGGAAAAATATGAATACAATTTAAAAGCAAAAGGTCAAGATTTAAAATTAGGGAAAGACTTAAAAGAGGTAATCGAAATAGAAAGATTATTAAAGGAAGAAAAGAAAAGCCCAGAGGTAGTTAAAGAAGAACTTCAGTTAAATTACAGTTCTCGAACTTTAAGAAACTATATAAAATCAGGAGATATTTTTGATTTAACCCAAGATGACATGATTTATAATAAGAAATATAAAAACAAAAATAAGGAAAAAAGGGTATCAAAAATGATACCAGCTGAAAAGAGTATTGAGTTCCGACCCGAAGAAGCAAATAAACGAGAAGTTTATGGACACTGGGAAGGAGATTTGGTGATAGGTAAACGTAAAAAGGGGTCAGTATTATTAACATTAACAGAACGAATGACCAGAGAAGAGATAATAGTAAAAATAGCAAGTAAACATGGAGAAAGTGTAACTAAAGCCTTTAATAAAATAGAACGGAAATTAGGCGCAAGATTCTATCAAAAATTTAAAACAATCACCTTTGATAATGGTATAGAATTTCAAAATTATAACTTAATTGAAAGGTCCTGCCTGAGAAAACAAAAAAGATTCGAAATGTATTACGCTCATCCTTACTGCAGTGGAGAACGTGGAAGTAATGAAAATAATAATAGAATGATTAGAAGATGGATTCCGAAAGGGACATCAATAGATGATATATCAGAAAAATTTATAAAAAATATAGAAGATTGGCTTAATAATTATTTAAGAGCAATGTTTGATTATAAAAGCTCAAATATGATAAAATTAGAATTATAAAGATTAATTAATTTTAGTATCAAGGTGCTGGACACTTAATGTTTCAATTTGCCCTGTTAAAAATCAATGTTAAAATATTTGCTTATAAAATAAAAATGTAGTAAGATTAAAATATGAAAAATAAAAAAGATAGATTTTATCAATCATTAATTATAATAGCAATAATAGTTCCTATAATATTAGGGGTTTCTTATGCTTATTTTCAAACGCAAATAGCAGGAACAGATCCTGGAATTGTTAGTAGTTCTGCCAGTAAGTTTAATATTAGCTTAGAAACAGTTAATGAAGGATACATTTCGGCGAGTGATTTACTCTTAATTAGACCTGAAGAAGTTGATACAGAGGCTCAAAAAGGATATTTCAATGTAATTTGTGGAGACAATGATAATGTTATAAAGTATTCAATTTCTATTTCAGAATTACAACTAAGTGCAAATTTAAAAGTGACGGATTTTAAATGGGCGATAGTAAATACTCAGACTTCTTCCACAATTGGGTTAGGCAATTTTGCTAGTGCGACTGGAGATAAGCATATCTTAATATCGGATATTCCGATTAATCCTAATACTACTCATTTTTATGAGTTACGTTTATGGTTAGAAGAAACAGATGCTGAACAAATAAATTTATTAAATGGAACATTTAGTGGGAAAATAACATTAACATCATATTTAACAGATGTATTAGTAAACCCTTAATAAAAAGAAAACTAAAACTTCTTTTTATTTTTTTTATATGTTAAAATATTATAGGTGATATATATGTTAAGTTTATTAGTTACTTTAATAGCAGGATTGTTTTTTTTAATTGGTGCCTTGATTGCTTTATTTTATAAAAACAATAAAAATCTTATTAGTTTTAGTGTCGGAATTAGTTTTATTGTTTTAATATTCTTAGTAATTTTTGATATTTTTCCAGAAGTATTAGAATTATTTGCGGATTATAAGATTTTAGGAATCGGTGGGGGTATCTTCGTTGGAATTGGGACTTTAATGCTTTTAGATAAATTAGTTCCACATCATTCTCATCATCCTAAAAAAGAGCATAATCATTCTCATCGTGAACTTTCACATATTGGAATTATGACAGCTATTGCTTTAATAATTCATAACTTAGTTGAAGGTATGGGAATCTATGGCATTGCTTTAGCAAATCTTAAAATGGGAATAATTTATGCTTTTGGAGTAGCACTACATAATATTCCGTTTGGAATTGAAATAACAGTTATGTTAAAAGAAGAAGGTAAAAAAAATAAAATGTGGATATATTTGTTTTCATTAACAATATCGACATTTGTAGGAGGTTTATTAATATTTATTTTTAATGATCTATTATCTGATTTTATGTTGGGAAGTTTATTAAGTATTACAATTGGGATGATTATTTATATTGTTTTCTTTGAATTATTCTTTATTTTGAAAGAAAACTTTAATAAATATTCTTTCTTTGGAATATTAATAGGTATAATCTTAATGTTAATAGGGATGGGGATTTAATATGGTTGGAATAGCTCTAGAAGGTGGAGGAGCTAAAGGTGCATATCAAGTTGGAGCAATAAAAGCTTTATTTAATAATGGAATTAAGCCAAGTATGGTAGCAGGGACATCTATCGGAGCTATCAATGCAGCATTAATTGTCCAAGGTGATACTTCTAAGATGGTAAATTTATGGCTTAATACTAAAACCGATATTTTTGGAATAGATAGTGAGTTAATTGAAAAAATTAAAAATAATAAATTAAATTTAGAAAATATAAAAGAAAGTATTGAGAACTTTAAACAAATTCTACATAATAAAGGAATAGATACAACTGAAATTCTTAAAGTGATTGAAGAAAATATTGATGAAAAAAAGGTTAGAAAAAGTAAAATCAAGTTGGGATTAGTTACTTTTAAAGTAAAAGGCTTTCAACCTTTAGAAATTACTATTGATGATATCCCCGAAGGAAAATTATCAGAGTATCTATTAGCATCATGCTATTTACCAATTTTCTCTTTTAAAAAAATTATTGATGATAACTATTATTTAGATGGTGGAGTATATAATAATTTGCCAATTTCTCTTTTGGAAAAGTCAGGATGCAATAAAATATATACAATCCGTTTAAATTCAATCGGATATTTTAAAAAGAAATTAAAAAAAGAAACCGAAGTTATAGAAATAAAACCTAAAAGTAATTTAGGATCAATGATTATTTTTGATGAAGAATCTAATATTAAACATATGAAACTGGGTTATTATGATACATTAAGAGTTATCAAGAACTTAGACGGTTATAATTATTATTTTTATCATAGACCAATAAGATATTATGATAAAATTATTCGAAAATTAGATAATGAAGTTTTAACTAGACTTAAAAAACGATTTAGAACCAATAATAATAAAGCCTTAGTTCTGAAAACTTTGGAATATTTAATGAAAAAATATGAAATAGATTCTTTAAGATTGTATAATGTCAAAAAAGAAATTAGATATTTAAAGAAACATAATTTAGTTCAAGATAAACTATATAAATCATTTATAGATGCTTGCAAATTATTTTAATAATTTATATAATATTAACAGAAAAAAGAAGGTGTAACAGTTATGGGAAGAGCCTATGAAGTAAGAAAAGCTAGTATTCAAAAAACGGGAGCAATTAAAGCTAAAGTTTTTAGTAGTTATGCTAAAGAAGTATATTTAGCAGCTAAAAAAGGTGGAGTAGATCCAGATGCTAATATTACTTTGAAGAGACTAATTGATAAAGCTAAAAAAGAACAGGTTCCGAGTGATATTATTAAAAGAGCAATTGATAAGGCAAAAGGCGGAGGATTAGAAGATTACTCTGAGATTACATATGAAGGTTTTGGACCAGGAGCAAGTACTTTTATTATTAAATGTTTAACTGATAATGTTAATAGAACAGTTAGTTATGTTAGAACTGCTTTTAATAAAGTCAATAAATCTTTAGGAGTTACTAATAGTGTCAGTTATAATTATGATTATTTAGCAATTTGCTGTTTTATAAGCAACAAGGAAGAAGAAATTTTCGAAACTCTTCTTAATGAAGGAATAGATATAATTGATATTGAAACTAATGATGAAGAAATAACTATTTCAGCTCATCCCGCAGATATTAATAAAGTAAAAGATGTTATTGAACATTTAATTGCTGATGTAGAATATACATATGATGAAGTAGGAATGTTTGCTAAAGAAGAAATTAATCTTGAAGGGGAAGATTTAGAATTATTTCATAAGTTATATAATTTACTTAATGATATCGATGATGTAAGCGCCATATACCATAATGTTAATTTAGATTAAGTTATAAAAATAGAATATAAAATATTTTATTTTTTATTGAAAAAAACTTATATAATTGATACCATTTTCATGGAGATGATTATATGAAGTTAGTAGGATTAAACATGCCTTTTAATGAACAAATTGAAACATTAAAAGAAATACTTTGGAAAAATGATGAGTTAGTTAAGATATTAAAAATATTAGAAGAGTCTAATTTAAAAAACTATTATGTAGCTGCTGGTTCAATAAATCAAACAATTATTAATTATTATACAGATAGAGATT
>CAZFQF010000043.1:0-8449 GCA_964520725.1 uncultured Muribaculaceae bacterium
TTCAATAGCCTCGCTAACATTTACAAAATCCTTAGTAGTATTCTTATATTTTTTTAGTAGTCTGGTTTTTTTAATAACAAAGAAACACATTTGGTTAATTGTAACTACAATTATAGTATTGATACTTAGTATTATTAATATTGCTGGATATTATTATATTTCTAAAACTTATGGTTATATTGACCGAATTAATAAAAATACCATTCTTTATACAACTAATCTAATTGCTTTAAAAGATACTCAGCTTGTAATCAATGTTGGAATGATTTCTGAGGAAAAAGATGTTGAAGGCTATATTTTACCTAAAGAATATCTTAAACTTAGTAAAAATAGTTATAAGATTGAATATTATGATGATTATTTTACTCTTTTAAATGATCTATATGATAAGAAAATAGAAGGTGTCTTTATAAGTAGTAATTATTCTTTATTATATAATAATATTGAAAGGTTTGAGAATATTTCCGCTGATACAAAAGTAATTGCTAAGCACTCAAAAGAGATGGAAAATCAAGACTCTGTTGAGGCAACTAATAAATCAGTAACTGAACCTTTTACAGTTCTAATTATGGGAGTAGATTCTCAGTATGATGGTTTAAGTAAAAATGCTGCTTTTAATGGCGATACTTTAATGTTACTCACATTTAATCCTAAAACTCTTACTTCAACAGTCTTTAGTATTCCAAGAGATACTTATGTTCCAATTGCTTGTAATAATAATCGTAGTAATAAAATCAATTCAGCCGCCGCATACGGCTCTAAATGTATGATTAATACTATTGAAGGTTTAACAGGGATTACTGTTGATTACTCTATTAAAATCAATTTTAAAGGGGTGGTTTCTTTAGTAGATGCTTTAGGCGGAGTTCAAGTAGTTGTTCCTGAACCAGATTTTGCCTCTGAATATTGCTTAGAAGATAGTAATCGGATTTATAAAAATGTTTGCTTAACTCCAGGGAATCAATTACTTGATGGAGAACATGCACTTGCATTATCAAGAGTTAGAAAAGCATTCTTATTAGGTGATTTTAAAAGAGTTCAAAATCAACAACTAGTTGTAGAAGCAATAGCTAAAAAAGCTAAATCTATTCGTAATATTAATGATTTTTATAATGTGCTTAATGCTATTAGCAATAATTTAGATACTAATATGTCAACTAAAGAAATGTTGAATTTCTATAATGTCGGAAAAAACCTATTATTTAAAAATCATTTTAAAGATAATGAATTTATTAGTATTCAAAAAACTTATTTATCAGGATATGATTTAACTCTTTATTTAGGAGGAATTAATACTTATACTTTCCAATATTATGAAGAAAGTTTAAATGAGATAGTTAAAGCTATGAAAATTAATTTAGAATTGGAAAAAGCTGAAAATATTAAAACTTTTAATTTCTCTGTTAATGAAATTTATGAAGAACAAATAATTGGAAAGGATTTTTCTTCAACTAAACGAAATGAAACTCTTCCTAATTTTGTTGGAAACAGTTATAATTATTTACAAGAATGGAATAGTACAAGAAATTTATCTATTAGTAAAACCATTCAAGAAAGCAATATTTGTATTAATAATGAAATTTTAAGTCAAAATGTTCATAGTGGGACTTTAATATCATCTATTAATAGTTTAACTGTCACAGTATGCCAAAATATTGTTAATGAAACTTATTCAAATACTTCTACCTCTGAATCGGAGAATATAGATAATAATGAACCAGAAATCAGAAATGAAATTTTTAACCCATAAATAAAAATTAGTTTAAAACTAATTTTATTTTTTGCGTTTCTTTTAAGTATATATTCAGAAAAAGATATAACATTATTATGTTGGGGAACTGATTCTGCTATAAGCCGTCTAAGAATCTTTACATCGTCTGAAATCTTTTGATTAGTTCCGGATAAAAAGTCTAAGATATTAATAAAGTCTTGAACTTCTATTGCAGGCAAATTATTCTCTTCTTCTTCCTCTTTTTCCCCAAACTTCTTTACACTAACATGTGTTTTAAAACATTAATCAATTAAACTCAATTTAATATTAAATAAGTTAGAATAAAAACTAAAATATTACTAAGAAGATTTACGGTATTATTATCCATAAATTTAAATTGATTTAATTTCTTAGTTTTTTTATGACAATGAACGGATTTCTCTACTTGCTTATGACAAACGATACATTCATATTTAACCTCAAAAATAATTCCTAAAATACTATCTATTAATGAACCAATGAGTCCCATAATTGATATTAAAATAAAATTGAAAAGATTAAATTCTGATAGTAAATAGACAAAGCCCATAATCATTCCGCCGACTAAAGAAATAAATAATCCTAATAATGAGATTCCTCCTGATTCTCCAGTTTCTAAACTTTTGAAGGTAAAAATATTAACAGGTTTCTTTTTAGATAACGTTCCAACGCTACTAGCTAAAGTATCTGCTAAACTTCCCCCAATTACTGCATAAAAACTTATATAGAAACTTATATTATTAGTGAAATGATATAGTACTAAACTTAAAGCTGAAGTAAGGACATTACAAATAATCTGAAAGATATTTCTGGTTTTATCTTCTTTAGTTTCTTTTAGCTTATCTGATAATGTCATTAATATAAAAGCCAAAAGTATAGCTCCTAAGGCTAGTTCTCCACCACAGTAAATAATTATTATACCTAATGTCCAAGCTAGAATAGCTGCACTAATAGTTAACTTTTTTTTATATATAATAATTCCTGCCCCAATAGATAATATAATAATAATTAAATATAGTTTAATTTCATTCATAATAATTTTATAACATTGGGAATGTGCTTATTCCTAGTGGTAATCCGATAATATAAAAGGCTATTAAAATTACAATCCATAGAATTGCTGTATATCCTGCATAAGGTAAAATATATTTTATATTTCCAAAAACAGTATCATGAGCTTCTTGACTATATAATTCCATAAAAGCAATATAAACTATAAAATATGCCATAACCGGAGTTAATCCATAAGCAATACATTCTCCCGCCCTAAATACTACCGCAGCAAACTCAGGACTTATCCCAGCATCCATTGAAACTGGAACTACAACGCCACTTAATATTACCCATTTATTAGCACTTCCTGGTACTAATAACGTACTAATAGCACTTACTATTAATATTAAAATAATTAATGGAATTCCTGTAAAACCCGAATTACTAATAAGATTAGCAAATGATGCTACTATAACAGTACCAATATTAGTTTTCTTAAAGATAAAAATAAACATTGAGGCCATAAATATTAATACAATTACTTTTCCAACTCCATCTAAGGAATGACTTAAATGAGAACAAAAATCTCGATGATTTTTAATGGTTTTGTTTATTATCCCATAACTTAAACCAACAATTATAAATAAAAATGTAACTACAAAGACAAATCCATGATTAAAAAATGAATTATAGCCAAAAATTTTATCAATATATAAAGCTTGAGAATTATCTAATAGATTTCCACCAAAAGGTAAATTAGGAATTATGTTATATATAAAAATAAATATATAAGTAAGACCACAAATTCCAGAAATAATTAATCCTTTTTTTTCTCTTTTTGTTAAATAATCTTCTTCATTATTTTCAAAGTTATAATGCCCCAATTTAGGAACTATAACTTTTTCAGTAACAGAAGTAACAATCATTGCTAAAGAAACAGCTGCAACAAACATAATTAAAAGATTCGCATAATTATTAATAACATATCCGCTTGTAAGCATTTTAGCACTTGATAAAGTGTATCCTAGTATTGTAGAATCAACTGAATTCATAAAGATATTAATTCCAATTCCACATGATAAAGATGCAAAAGCACAGATGATTCCAGCTTTAGGATTTCTTTTTCCATATTTAAATAACAATGCCGATAATGGAATTAAGATTATATAGCTTATATCTCCCATAATTGATGCTAAAATACAAAGAAAAGATAATGAAAATGTAACTGTTCTTTTACTTATCCTTTTTGTTAAAACACAGAAAAACGAATCTAAAAATCCACTTTTATCCATAATTCCTACCCCAATTAAAGTAATTAGTAGCATTGATAACGGCATAAAAGAAGAGAAGTTAGAGACTGCATTACTAAATATATATTTTAGTCCGCTTAAATTAAATAAAGATTCTACTGATACTAAAACACTCTCATATGAACCACTAGCTTTAACTTTGTTATAGTTTGCACTTAAATTAAAAAATTTTAAAATCCCACTTAATATTATTGTTCCGATAATTAAAACAATAAAAGTCATAATAGGATGTAAAATTATTCTGTCTCTAACTCTTTTTATTCTTCGCATTTTTCCACCTTCTTAAGTTTTTTTTCAAATTCCAGTCTATCTATCATTATTTCTCTACCACAATTAATACATTTTAGTTTAATATCAACACCTACTCTAGTAATTAACCAGTTATTAGTCTGACAAGCATGAGGTTTCTTCATAATTACTTTATCATTTAAATTATATTTTTTTTCCATTTATTCCCTCATTCTGTTATGCGGATATTATTTTTTTGATATAGTTCTTTTATTTTGGCATAAACTTCTCTTTTTAATTCTTTTTCTTTGCCTTGCTCACATTTAATTTTAAAGGAATAAACTATTCCTGTTGATTTAATATTTTCAATTCCTAAATACATACTTTCTTTACTGTCAATATAAGGATATTTACTAATATCAGTAATAATTTTTTCTATTATTTTCTTTATATCTTTCTCATTAGATTCACTATCAGTAGGGATCTCAAAAATTAAGACAGATTGTTTTTGACTTAAATTAATAATTGCACTAATATTACGATTAGCAACTATTAGAACTTCACCATTTTCAGCTTTTACTTTAGTGGTTTTTAAACCAAAGGAAATAACCGTTCCTTCAAAGTTATTATATTTAATTATATCTCCTACAACATAATAATTATCCATAATAATATTTATTCCGCCAATAATGTCTTTTAAAGCATCTTGTAATGCTAAACCCACTACCACGCCAGCAATTCCTAGCCCTGTTACCAATGATGTTGTATTGATTCCATAAATATTTAAAATCAGAACTATTGCAATTAAAGAAATTAGATATTTTATAATATTACAAATTAATATTATAATAGTTTTACGTCTTTTTTTATCGAGTTCTGTTCTTCCTATTATTTGGGCTTTCTCTAAAATAGCTACTAATAAATTATAAACTACAATAGACAGAATAATGATTATAATTGGTCCGTAAAATTCTTTTGACAAAAAAAACTCAATAATTTTTTCACTCATTTTTATTCACCAGTAATATCTATGTTTAAAATCTCTAGAATTCGTAATAAATCTGCTTCACTATCATAAGGAATAGTTAATTTATTTTTAGAAATAGTAACTTTTGTTCCAATTATATCTCTTAATATATTTTCTAAAGCTGCATTTCTTGCAGTATTTGTATTTATTCTAGTAATTGGCTTTTTCTTTTCGACTTTGACGTCTGATGCCAATTTTTCTAGCTCTCTAACAGAAATATCTTCAGCAATTATTTTATCACTCAAAGAAAATACTAAGCTTTCATCTTCTAACTTAGATAATACTCTAGCATGACTCATTGAAAGTTTTCCATTATTTATTAAATCTCTTACACTTTTAGGTAAATTTAATAACCCTAAAAGGTTTGTAATATAACTTCGGCTTTTACCAAATTTCTTAGCTAATTCATCTTGAGTTATTGACGTTCTTTCAAGATAATTTTTAAAACCTTCCGCTATTTCCACAGGTGTAAGATCTTCTCTTTGGATGTTTTCCAGTAAAGCAATATCCATCATCTCTTGATCAGAGAAATCTTTTACAATTGCAGGAATCGTTTCCTTGCCAGCGATTTTTGATGCCTTAGTTCTTCTTTCACCTGCTACTAATTCATATCCTTTGATACTTTTTTTAACAATAATTGGTTCTAAAACTCCATATTCTTGAATTGATTGTGCCAATTCTTCTAAAGCTGTTTGATCAAAATGATATCTAGGCTGATAAGGATTACTTCTAATTTCATCAATTGGAATTTGAATAATATCTGTCTCTTTAGTAGTGTTAACAATATCTTTTTCAATTTGAGAAAAATCCATTGGTTCACTATTAAATAATTGTTCTAATCCTTTTCCTAATGCCTTTCTTTTATTTTCCATTTCTTTCAATAACCTCCTTTGCTAGGTTAAGATAAGCCTCAGCTGCTCTACTAGTTGGGTCATATTCATTAATAGGTTCTCCATGTGAAGGGGCTTCGACTAATCTAATCAATCTTGGAATGATTGTATTAAATACTTTATCTTTAAAAAATTTTCTTACTTCTTCCACGACTTCTAATCCTAAATTTGTTCTTGAATCTAATAAAGTTAATAATACTCCTTCGATTTTTAAATTAGGATTTAATCTTGTTTGGGTAATTATGATGGTATTTAATAATTGAGTTATTCCTTCAAGAGCAAAAAATTCACATTGGACAGGAATAATAACCGAATCACTACTTACTAAAGCGTTTGTGGTCAGAAGTCCTAGTGAAGGAGGACAATCAATTATTATATATTCATAATTATCTTTAATTAAAGAAATAGCATCTCTTAGTTGTTCATTTCTCTTAAAAGCAGCATTTTGATAACCTTTTTCAACTAATTCCAAATCTAATCCGGCTAAATTTATAGTAGCAGGAATAATTGAAAGATTAGTAAATTTAGTTTTAACTATCGCTTTTTTGCTTTCACAGCTACCATTTAAAACATCATAAATACTATTACTTATATCTCCTTTATTGACTCCTAATCCTGTTGTAGTATTACCTTGGGGATCTAAGTCAATTAAAAGAGTCTTCTTACCTAATTTCCCTAAGGAAGCAGCTAAATTTATACTGGTCGTAGTTTTCCCAACTCCGCCTTTTTGATTTACTAAAGATATTATTTTTGTCATTTTTACCACTGCCTTCTTATTTCTATTACATAAAATATTTTACCATATAAGGACACAAAAGTCTAAGTAAAATATACTAATTAGCAAATAGATTTTTATTTATCAAAAATAAAAATGGCAAATGCCATTTTTAGTCTTTTTTTACGTTTCCTATTGCTTTTATTAGTTCTTCTTCACTCATTTTAGTAAAGCCTTTAATTCCGAGTTTTTTAGCTTGAGCTTTTAAATCATCGGGATTATTTCCACCTGATAATTTACCGGTTTCTACTAATTCAATTATCTCTTCACGAGTTAAAGTTTCTTTTTCAATCAAGGTATTAGTTAATAACATAATTAAATTTTCATTTGCTTTAATAATTTTCTCAGCTTTTTTATAACACTGATCAATTATCTTTCTTACTTCTTGATCTATCTCTAATGCTACAGTATCTGAGAAATTCTGACTTTTATTGTAATCTCTTCCTAAGAATACTCCTTCACTTTTGTGTTCGAGTTGCACAGGCCCAAGCTCACTCATTCCGTATTCAGTAACCATTGCTCTTGCAATTTTTGTTGCTCTTCTAAAGTCATCAGATGCTCCAGTAGTTATTTCTCCTAAAAATAATTCTTCTGAAACACGTCCAGCTAATAGACCAGTAATACTTGCTAAAAGCTCATCTTTAGTTATTATCGCAATCTTTTCTTCTTTAGGTAACATCATAGTATATCCGCCAGCCATACCTCTAGGAATAATTGTAATTTTATGAACTTCATCAGCATTTTCTAATTTTAGTCCGATTACAGCGTGCCCTGATTCATGGATAGCAATTAAGTGTTTTTCTTTTTCGGTTATTTTTCTACTTTCTTTAGCTGGCCCCATTAGAACTCTGTCTGTTGCTTCATCAATTTCACTCATTGTAATAGCTGATAAATCTCGACGAACCGCTAAAAGTGCAGCTTCGTTAAGTAAGTTTTCTAAATCAGCCCCACTAAATCCTGGAGTTCTCTTTGATAAATTTTCTAAATTTACTGATTTATCAAAAATTTTATCTCTAGCATGAACTGCTAAAATAGCTTCACGTTCTTTTTGATCTGGTAAACTAACTGTTACTTGACGATCAAATCTTCCCGGTCTTAAAAGTGCAGGGTCTAATACATCTGGGCGGTTTGTAGCAGCAATAATGATAATCCCCTCATTTGCTCCGAAACCATCCATTTCAGTTAGTAATTGATTTAAAGTTTGTTCACGTTCATCGTGACCTCCCCCTAAACCAGTTCCTCTTTGACGACCTACTGCATCTATTTCATCAATAAATATTAAACATGGTGCTGTTTGTTTAGCTTGTTTAAACATATCTCTAACACGACTAGCACCAACACCAACAAATAATTCAACAAAATCAGAACCACTTATATAATAAAATGGTACATTTGCTTCGCCAGCAACCGCTCTAGCAAGTAAAGTTTTCCCTGTTCCGGGAGGACCAACTAAAAGAACTCCTTTGGGAATACGGG
>CAZFQF010000044.1:0-8370 GCA_964520725.1 uncultured Muribaculaceae bacterium
GTGTTATTCGTGTATTCGTTTGGCCACTTCTACACGGGCGGCGTCTACGGCACTGACGGCTTGCGCCCCGCAGTAACACTTAAATCTACGACACGAATAACTGGTTTAGGAACGAGTGTTAATCCTTTTAAGGTAGTTTAATATTAAAAATCAATAATTTAAATAACATGAAAAAAGAAGTGGCAGAACACTTCTTTTTTAGCAGCAGCAGTTGTTATTATTGTTGTTATTGTTGCAATTGTCTTTATTATTGCCCCAAGACCATCCAGCTCCTATAATAATTACTAATAAAATAAATAGTACTATCCATAAGGCAGCTCCAAGTCCATATCCAGATGTATTTCCTACATATCCTGTATTACAGCATGGTGTACCGCCGTACCCATTATTGTAACCACCGTTATATCCATAATAATACATTTTTATACCTCCTTTGTATCTATTATAGTGTACTCAATTGGGCGATGTTTTGACATAACTTTTTAAAGTTTTTTTGAAAAAAAAGATATTTTATATTATACAAATGTATGGTATAATTTTTTTAGGATGTGATAATAACATGTTTGGATATATTAAAGGGCAAGTAAAAATTATTAATAGCAATAGTATTATATTAGAGAATAATGGAATTGGTTATATAATCTTTGTTGCTAATCCTTATAGTTATCAAATAGATGAAAATTATTTAGTTTATCTTTATAATAATATTAAAGAAGATGAAAATTCTTTGTATGGTTTTAAAACAAATGAAGAAAAAGATTTGTTTTTAAGATTAATAAATGTTAAAGGACTGGGACCAAAAACAGCCTTAGGAATCTTTGCAACTGGAAGTGTTTCAGGAGTAGTAGATGCAATCGATAGAGAGAATATTTTATATTTAAAGAAATTTCCAAAAGTTGGGGAAAAACTAGCCCGCCAAATTATTTTAGATTTAAAAGGTAAATTAAATGTTAAAGAAGTTGTGGATAATACAAATGAAGAATTAATTGAAGTTTTAACTAATCTAGGATATAAAATAGTTGATATTAAAAAAATCCTTCCAAAAGTTTCTAGTGAATTAACAATTGAAAATCAAATTAAGGAAGCATTAAAGTTAATGTTAAAATAGGAAATAAATTATAATAGGAATAGACATAGATAATACGATAACTCGGACAAGTGAAAGTTTTTTAGAACATGCTAAAGTAAGAGCACCTAATTTAGTGGATGATTTAATAAATAAGCGACTAAACCTTGAAATAAAAGAGTTTATTATTAAAAATATAAAAGATATTTTTAATAATGCTAAGCTCCAGCCGGGAGTAAAAAATGCCTTTGATTATTTTAATGAAAAAGGATATCAAATAGTGATTATTACTGCTAGAGGGTCAGGATTGAATTATAATTATAAGAAAGTAACTAAAGATTATTTGAAAAAATATGAATTAAACTACAATAAAATATTTTTTGGTTATGAAGAAAAAGGGCTGAAAGCTTTTGAAGAAAAAATTGATATGTTTATTGATGATAAGATAAAAGTTTTAGATAGTGTTAGCTCACATGGAATAAAAGCAATTCATTTTACAGAGGAAAAAGGTTCAACTGAGCAATATATAGCTTTTAATGACTGGAATGAGATTATTAAATATATAGATAACCAAAAGTAGGTGATTAGAAAATATGAAAATTGGAATAGATATTGATGAAACAGTTTTATCGACTTATAGTAGTGTTTTAGATTATGCTAGAAAATATGCTTTAGGAATAAATTCTAATAATTATGATGATTTAAATGATAAAGAAGTTTATAGTTTTTTAAATAAACATATCTATGAAATCCAAATGAATGCTGAGTTAAAGCCGGGAGCTGCTAGGGTAATTCGCTTATTAAAAGAAGAGGGATTCGAAATAATATTTATTACGGCGAGGGGGAAAAAACTTAATTATAATTATGAGAAAGTAACTAAGGAATATTTTATGAAATATAATATTCCTTATGATAAAATTCATTATCGTTGTTCAAAAAAAGGTAAAATTGCTAAGAAAGAGAAAATAGATATTTTTATTGATGATAAGATTAATAATCTAGATGATGTTGCTAAATATGGTATTGAGTGTCTCCATTTTGTAAAAAATTTAAAAACAAATAGTAAATATAAAAAATTTAATGATTGGGAAGATATCCTTATTTATTTAAGTCAGAGGGGAAGTTAAGATGGAAAAAAGAATTGTAACAGGTGAAGAGTTGCCAATTGATAATTTCGAGGTAAATATTAGACCTCAATATATTAGTGAATATATTGGTCAAGAAGAAGTTAAAGCTAATATTAAGGTTTTTATTGAAGCGGCTAAAATTAGAGGAGAGGCTTTAGATCATGTTTTATTGTATGGACCACCAGGCCTTGGGAAAACTACGTTAGCGCACATTATTGCTAATGAACTAGGAACGAATATTAAAACTACAACTGGACCAGCTTTAGAAAAAAGTGGGGATTTAGCGGCAGTGTTATCAACATTAGAGCCAGGAGATGTTTTATTTATTGATGAAATTCATCGGATTCCGAAATTTATTGAAGAAATATTATATCCAGCGATGGAAGATTTTTATTTAGATATTGTGATTGGTTCGGAAGGAAGTAGTAGATCAATAAAGATTGATTTGCCACCATTTACCTTAGTTGGAGCAACAACGAGAGCAGGCGATTTATCAGCACCTTTAAGAGATCGTTTTGGAATAGTTTCTAAACTAAATTATTATACGGAGGAGGAATTAACAGAAATAATTTTAAGAACTAGTAGAGTATTAAATATGGATATTAATCAAAAAGCTGCCAGTGAATTATCTAAGAGATGCCGTAAAACACCTAGAATAGCTAACAGGTTATTTAAAAGAGTTAGAGATTTTGCTCAAGTTGAAGAACTAGATATTATTGATGAAGAAATAACTAAAATTTCTTTAGAAAAATTAAAAGTTGATAAATACGGTTTAGATCAGATTGATATTGAGTATTTAGAAAGTCTGATTAATAAATTTAATGGCGGACCGGTCGGAGTTGAAACTATTGCCGCATCAATTGGGGAAGAAGTTACAACTTTAGAAGATGTTGTTGAGCCATATTTAATGCAAGAAGGATTTATTAAAAGAACACAAAGAGGAAGAATTGTAACGGATAGGGCGTATGAACATATTAAAGGAGATAGTATCTTATGAATAAAAAATTAAAAGCCGCTCTTAATAAAGAAACTAAAAGGCAAGAAGAAAATATTGAATTAATTGCAAGTGAGAATTATGTTTCTAAAGATATTTTAAAATTGCAAGGAAGCATTTTAACAAATAAATATGCCGAAGGTTATCCTGGTAAAAAATATTATGGTGGTTGTGAAAATATTGATGTAATTGAAAATTTAGCAATTGAACTAGCTTGTAAAGTATTTAACTGTAAATATGCTAATGTTCAGCCCCACAGTGGGTCATCGGCTAATATGGCGGTATATAAAGCTTTATTAAATCATGGAGATAAAGTAATGGGAATGGACTTGGGAAGTGGCGGACATTTAACTCATGGACATCCTTTAAATTTTAGTGGATTAGATTATGAGATTGTTGGTTATAAAGTTGATCCAGAAACTGAGATGATTGATTATGAAAATCTTAGGCTGTTAGCTTTAGAAGAAAAACCCAAAATGATTATTGCGGGAGCTAGTGCTTATTCTAGATTTATTGATTTTAAAAAATTCAGGGAAATTGCTGATAGTGTAGGAGCTTATCTATTAGTAGATATGGCTCATATTGCGGGACTAGTTGCCGCTGGAATTCATCCGAGTCCAGTTCCTTATGCAGATGTAGTTACTTCAACGACTCATAAAACTTTAAGAGGACCCAGAGGTGGAATAATTCTAACTAATAATGAAGAAATTATTAAAAAAGTAAATAAAGTGGTTTTTCCAGGAATTCAAGGGGGTCCACTAATGCATGTTATAGCGGCTAAAGCTCAGTGTTTTTCTGAAAGTTTAGAGCCAGAATTTAAAGATTATCAAATGCAAGTAGTAGCAAATGCTCGAAGCCTAGCGGCATCTTTAAAAGAAGAAGGTTTTAAAATAATCAGTAGTGGGACAGATAATCATATGTTTTTAGTAGATATAAAATCAAGTACTTGCTTAACTGGCAAAGAAGCTGAGGCTATTTTAGATAGTATTCATATCACGGTTAACAAAAATACAATACCTAACGAAACTGAGTCGCCTTTTAAAACTAGTGGGATTAGATTAGGTAGTGCAGCGATGAGCACGAGAGGATTAAAAGAAACGGAGTTTAGAAATATTGGTAAAATAATTGCTAAATGTTTAAAGAATAAAGATAATGAGAATCTTAAAAATGAACTTGAAAAAGAAGTTTTAGAATTAACAAAGAAATATCCAATATATAAAAATTAAAGGAGTAAAAATAATGAAGGTATATTTAAATAGAATTACAGGAATAGATGATGCTTTAGTTTCACTTTTAATGTCTAAAAGAACTTGGACTAGAGAGCTAGAAGATGATATAAGAAAAAAGGTTAAAAAAAATTTAACCTCAGAAGGATTTATAAAGACAGATGATCGAGAATTTTTAGAGATGCTTAATAAATTAATAAAATATGGTGTTGATTTTGGTCATACGACATTACTAAGATTTATTGATTTATCTTTTACTGTTGAAGGCTTACATAGAGGAGCTCAAGATGATTTCGATAGTCATGCAGCTAGATTGGATAGTCGAATTGTTAGATCTAGTACAAGACTTGCAACATTTAAAAATGGCGAAATGAGTGATTATTATAAAGATAAAGTTATGCTTCCATTTGCAGCTTGTGAAGAGGCAGGAATTATTTTACCAGAAGAAATAATTAAAGGAGATATTATATATAAAAAATCGGATTTTGGATATATTGATTCTAAGTATCTTGAAACTGATGAAGTAAAAGATGTTATGAGAGGTCTATACCCTCTAGGAATTCCTAGCAATTTTATTTTTAAAGTGCAGTATCCTGAGCTTGCCCATATCGTTCAGCATCGGGATAAAAATAGTCATGCTAATCCAGAATTAAAAAAAATGATTGAAATGTTAAAATCAGATTTAATAAAAAAATTTAAACCATTAGGAGAAAATTTAACCAAAGTTCGTATGCAAAATTATCAAGAGAAATAATTTATTTCATGAAAATAGCTTTTAATTAAAGCTTTTTTTTTGTATAATGTTCATGGATGTGAACTCATGAAAACAGAAGATTTTAATTATGAATTACCGCAGCATTTAATAGCTCAGACACCATTAAAAAATCGAAGCGAATCTAAATTATTGATTTTAGACAAAAAAACCGGGATTTTAGACCATAAACATTTTTATAATATAATAGATTATTTAAATCCGGGAGATGCTTTAGTTATTAATGATACAAAGGTAATTCCCGCAAGATTAATTGGAGTAAAAGGAGAAACGGGAGCAATCCTGGAATTACTTTTATTAAAAAATCTCGAAAATGATATTTGGGAGTGTTTAGCTAAACCCCAAAAAAGATTAAAGGCTGGATCAATAATTACTTTTGGTGAGAATGATTTACAGGCAGAAGTAATAGAAATAAAAGAAGAGGGAATAACATTAATTAAATTAATTTATCAAGGAATTTTATTAGAAGTTTTAGAAAAATTAGGAACTATGCCA
This sequence comes from uncultured Muribaculaceae bacterium, assembly GCA_964520725.1. Taxonomy (GTDB): domain Bacteria; phylum Bacillota_I; class Bacilli_A; order RF39; family UBA660; genus DUUS01. The sequence goes on from CAZFQF010000044.1 coordinate 5,681, forward strand.
CTGCCTCCCTATATTCATGAGAAATTAGATGAACCGTCTCGTTATCAGACAGTTTATGCTAAAGAGTATGGCTCAGCAGCAGCACCAACTGCCGGACTTCACTTTACTCCTGAATTAATTGACAAAATTAAAGCAAAAGGTGTAAAGATAGTAACGCTAACTCTTCATGTAGGACTCGGAACATTTAGACCCGTAAATGTTGAAGATGTAAAAAAACATATTATGCACAGTGAATATTATCTCTTTAATAAAGAAACAGCTGATACCTTAAATGAAGTAAAAGAAAATGGAGGAAGTATTGTTGCCGTGGGAACTACCTCAGTTCGGACTTTAGAAACAATTTTACAACAAAACGCAAAATTTGTTCCATCATGCGGAGAAACTAATATTTTTATTTATCCAGGTTTTAAATTTAAAGCAGTAGATAAATTAATTACTAATTTTCATTTACCAAAAAGTACACTTTTAATGTTAGTTAGCGCCTTATCAAGTAAAGAAAATATTTTAAAAGCTTATGAAGAGGCTATTAATAATGATTATCGTTTCTTTTCTTTTGGAGATGCAATGTTAATAAAATAAAAACGTTGCAAAATTCTAAAAAGTCTGTATAATATCCTAACAGTTGCTTAAATTAAAGTAAAAATTAAAAGGCAATTATTATTTAAAATTTAATATAAATTTTTTTGATAATAATGCCTTTTTTGTTCTCAAAATTTAGATATTTAAAGAAAGGAAACTAAATATGCAAGAAGAAATAAGAGATAAGATGAGTGAACATAATAAAGATAGTTTATTAATTAAAAAAAATGAAGTTTCGATAAAAAAAGGAGTAAACAAAATATTAATATCTGCTCCTCATGGATTTAAACATAAAAGAAAAGGTAAAGATAAAGTAAGAGATTATTTAACTTGGTCAATTATTAAAATATTAACTCAATTAACTAATTGTCATGGAATTTATATTAATCAAGATATAGATTATGATCCTAATTATGATTTAAAAGATAATAACTATTATAATATTTTAAAAGAATATATAAAAGATAATGATATTCAATATGTTATTGATTTGCATGCCTTTAAAAGAAAAAAAGGAACAGATTTAGATATTGGAACTAATAATTATAAAAATGTTAGCAATGATCAAGATTTTATAGATAATATTAAAGATATTTTATCTAAACATGAAATTGGGAATATAACGGTAGATAAAGTATTTAAAAGTAGTAAAAATACGATTTGTAATCGAATAAATAATGAATTAAAAATTAAAGCTATTCAAATAGAAATCGGAGATTTATGCCGAAAAATTGGCGATAATGATAATAATATTTCGAATATAATTAATGCCCTTTTAGATATGATAAATTTTATTGAAAAAAAAGATGGGGAGTTAATAAATAAAATGAATTATGATAAGAATGTTCAAACTGTTAGTAAAGAAATTGACTTTTCTAGTAAATATGACAGAGTTCTAGATATTAAACCTGCTTTTGGGTACAAAAGAATATTACCCAGTTTTATTCCTTATAACTATGTTGGACTAGAAATAGAAGTTTCAGTAAAATTTGAGAGAGATAAATATTCTTTTCTTCAAAAACTTTTAAATAATATTAAGATTTTAGTTGGAAAAAACGGATATTTTGTTAAAGATAATACAATAATAGGAGATTATGGTTTTGAAATAGTTTTAGATCCATTACCAGTTGATGAAATTTATAATCTATTATCAACTTTAGAAGAGATTATAAAATTTTCTAAAGGATTAATCGAGATTTCCAAAGAAAAAAATTGTGGAATTCATTTGAATTTTAATAAGTTTGATGTTAGTGATATTAATATTGCTCATAAAAAATTAACTGCATATTTATCTGAAAAGAATAACTATTTTGAAGAAAATATTTATAAACAGTTTAAATTTATATGGGATTTTAATGACTATTATAATTATCAAAAGAAGATTGCTAGTAAATATTTATGGGTAAATTACTTAGATGGTAAAGTTATTGAAATAAGGAATGTAAAAACTAGTTTAAAAGCTATCGAATTAACAAATTTTATTAATAAAATTTTAAGTGCTTTATATTATGATAAAATATTCTCGGAAACAGAATATCAGACTTTTAACTCTTTAAATAATTTCTATGATACTGCTTTAGATAAAAATAATGATCTTGAAGTTTTTGATTATATTAACAAAAATGGTTTTGTTATAATTGGGTTAAAAAATAATCAACCAAGCATTTTGAAATTAAATGATATTCTAACTGAACAAATAAAAAACGAATATTTAGTAGAAAAGGTTTAAACTGATTAATTTATTTCTGAATTTATTCATGTTATAATCAGATAAAGGAAGATAATTATGAAAATAGAATATACATTAATAAAAAAAGAGAAAAATACGAGCGGGAGATTAGGGAGACTTGCCACTAATTATGGGACATTTGATACTCCGATGTTTATGCCTGTTGGAACGCAGGGGACAGTTAAAACTTTATCTCCAGAAGAAATTAAAGAGTTAGATGCCGGCATTATCTTATCTAATACTTATCATCTATGGCTTCGCCCAGGAGAAGATATAATTGATAAAGCTGGCGGACTACATAAATTTATGAATTATGATGGACCAATTTTAACCGATAGTGGAGGTTTTCAAGTCTTTAGTTTAGCTAATCCCAAAAATATTA
>CAZFQF010000045.1:0-8324 GCA_964520725.1 uncultured Muribaculaceae bacterium
CGAGGGTTAAATCTCGCAGGATTTTAAGTCCTGTGCGTCTACCTATTCCGCCACTCGGGCAGGCACTTTTGTCTTAAAATATTTAAGACTATTTGAGTATAACCTATTTTTTTCTGTTTATCAAGACTTTTTCTCGATAATATTTGATAATTTGCGGTTTTTTTACTAAAAATTTGGATTTTATTAGTTAATTTCAGTAATTATTCTAACTCTTTTAGCTTTTCTTCAGTCCATTTATCTAGTTTTTCGTGCAATGGTAAAAATCCTCTTACCGATTCTTTTACTAACACATTTTCATCATTAAATTTATAATTTATATTTTTAATTGATAATTTTAAATGTCGGGATTTTTCATCTACATCTAAAACATACACATTAATTATATCTCCTATTTTGACAAAATTATTTATATTATTAACAAAGCCTTGAGTAATTTCAGAAATATGAATTAATCCTGTATAGTTTTCTTTCATACTAACGAAAACCCCATAATCTTCAATTCCTGTAACTTCACCTTCAACTATATTACCTACTTTATATTTCATCTTTGGACACCTCTTAATTATTATAACATAATTAACTTTACTATATTATTAAAATTCGATATAATTTATTTAGGTGAGCAATAATGGAAGAAAAAATTAATGAAGTATTAAACACAATTCGTCCTTATTTAAATAGTGACGGTGGAAATGTTGAATTTATAAAATATGCAGATGGTATAGCATATGTAAAATTAACTGGTGGCTGTAGTCAATGTCCTCATAAAAATCAAACTCTTCAAAGCTTGATTTTAGGAACATTAAAGGAAGAAATTCCAGAAATTATTGATGTTATTAATGTTGAATTATAGATTTTTTCCTTATCCAATTAATATTTATGATTGGATATTTTTTTTGTAATTCGTTATATATCTTAACTAAAAGCTTTTCATAATTTTTGCTTTGAGTAATTACTGGAATTAGTTCTTCTTCATCTCGATCATTTAAAATTATTTCATCAAAAATATCGAAATAATAACACGGATATAATAATCTAGCTAATAATAAATTAGCTGTTTTTTCATTATAATTAAAACTATTAATATATTCAATATAAAAATTATCATCTTTGTTTTCGCAAAAATATGAACTTTTTATATATTCAGCAATATCTCTAATATAAACATCAATTACCATATTAGCTGGATTAAAATAATCTCCCCACCTAATTGGAACATTCATTCTATAGTGTTGAATTAACATTTCATTATTGCTTTCTTGTTCATTTTTTCCAGCAATATATATAGCATTTTCAGCTAAACCTATATAGTAATAAATACTTTGAAGAACAATTTTTTTATCTTGGGCTAATTCATTGATTTGAATTTCATAATAATTTATTCTTTCGCTCCAAAGTTTGCTCCAATTAATTACATTTTCGGCAGGAATATATAATTGTTCATAAAATAAAAGAATTTTTTGATGATCACAATTTATTTGAAATAAAATATATTCTTTTTCTTCTATTGTAGTCACTGGAGAATTATCTTTATTTGATATAATAATATAATTATTAATATGATTAAGCATTAATTTATCATATATTTCTAATATTGATTTTGAAGGCTGAAATAGTTCGATAATTATAAATTTTAAATCATTAATTTCAAAATAAAAACCTCCATACATTTTCTGGACTTTATCAGGAAATAGATTGTAATAAAAATTTATTATATTTTCCATAATTAATTTTATGAAAAAAGCTTAAGTAATATACTTAAGCTGCTAAATTTTTTGCAGGTTCTTCTTTAACTTCATCGAAAATATTTCCTGAAGGATTACTTAAATCAAATGGAGAAATTTCTCTATTGGGTAATACTGAAAAATCTGGTCCAGCCGGAACTCTAGTTTGTTCTAATAGCTCTGGGGCTGGGAGAATATTGTCAGGTTCTGATATTACCTCTTTATTGTTAGATTTTTCTAAAAATAAAGTTGATATCTGAATTACTCTTTCTCCTATTTCATCAAGCTCACCTTGCATTTTAGTGATTTTACTAATAATTTCTAATACTAAGTCTCCACTTAAATTATCTTTCTTAGAATTTTCAACAGTCGAAACTTCTTCAGATATTGATGGTTCTTGTACTATCATAGGTGCAACAGGAATCACAGGAGCGACTTGTTCTGCTGCTGAAAATCCAGGTGATGCTAAAGTTGATGCTAACAGATCCGCATTAGTTGGAGGTGCAATAGGAGGCAAGTCCATAGTTGCAATAGTATCCACGGGTACAATTGGTTTAGTTGGAGCTGAAGGACTTTCAAAATCTATAACAGGAGTATCGACTTTAGGCTCTAATGACGGTGCAGGAGCTACTGACATTTCAGAAACTGCTGCCAAAGAATCTGCCGTACTTATTTCTTCTTTTTTAGACGCAAGAATTTTTCTCTTTGCTTTTAGACCTTCTAAATTACTGTTTTTTATTGCAATAACATTTAATTTTTTGATAATATAAGTTTTCATTTTTATGACACCTCAATCTCTAAATACCTGATATTTTCGTCAGTTGAATCAGTTAAAATAGATTTCATAATATTTTTTAAATTCGTCCATTCTTCATCACTCATTTTTTCTCCAACAGAAAGATTTTCTGCTGTTTCTACTACTTCCGCAGCATATAATTTCACTAAATTATTTTCTACTATTTCGTTTTTGGTATAAAAAAGATATTTTTTACCAATATTAATAACTTCAAAATAAGTAATTGGTTCGACTGATAATAGTTCTCCATCTGGTAATTTGATTTGGATTTTTATATTGTCCATTTATAAAACCTCACTATTCTATATTAATAATACCACAAAAAAAAAGCTTATTCAATTACTTTTTCAATAATAAAATAACGACAATCGTAAGCACAATTATTTTTTATGTATTTCGATGTATTTTCAATATTATTTAAATCTGTACAAGCTTTATTTCCTGGTTTATAAAAACCTTTTAATCTTAATTTTCCATATGCCCAATCCCCTAAAATATAATCATACGGCAAAAAATAATCCGTGACTTTTTCTATTAAAGCTTCTAAGTCAAAACCTTCACGATAATTTTCTAATAACTTATATTTTTGATTTTCTAAAACTATTCCTTGCATACTCACCTCATAAAAGAAAACGCAATTAATAAACCCACCATGATTTCTGTTGCCATAATACTTAATAAAACTATTGTATCAACAAAACCACTTCCGCTACTTAATATTAATTTCCTTGGATCGAATTTAGCTTTTCCACCCTCGACATTTTCTTCTTCTGCTAAAATTTTAGCATTTATTTCTTTAATTTTCAAATTTGATAACTGCCTAACTTCTTGAATAGATAACCCATATTTCTTATAATCACTTTCTGATAATAATTCTGGTGGAATTGTTTCTAAAACTAAGCCTCCTACTAATTGTGATCTTTTACGGCGCCATATACTGGGAATTATCGTAGGGTCTTCAACAATTAAATTTCGAATTTTTTTGATATCTCCTTCACCTGGATCAAAAAAGTCATTATAACTTGTTATTTCTTTATCAGTAATCGGTCGAAAATTACTTTTCATTAAAATCATATTAATAATAATTGATTCTATTTGCGTAGGTATCTTAGTTTTTGGAACTAAATATGGACTATTTAACCATTTATCATAATTATCCATATATTTAATAAACATTTCCATATCTGATTCTTTTAAACCAAATAAGATAAGATTTTTTTTAAAACTATCTTCTTTTCCTAATTTGTAAGGATTAATAATATTAATTTCGCCATAGATATTTATTAAAATTTTGACAACAAAAAACTCAAAGATATGAGTCTTGTCGACTTCTTTGTTTTCAATAGAATTTAAATAATTTAAAATACCGTTATTTATTGCATTATTAATAAATACCTTCATAATTATTACTCTCCTATTGCTATATTATATAGCTTTATTTTATCTAATATAATGATATCACAAAAACATGTTTTTTTGTAATATTTTTTATATTTATATCTTTGAGAAAAAAATGTTATTTCAATAATCTTTCCCATGTTTTTTCATTAAATCCGAGCAAAATACTATTATCATTAATTAGTAAAGGTCTTTTAATTAACATCCCGTTAGAAACAAGTACTTGAATCTGCTTATCTTCACTCATTTCAGGAAGTTTATCTTTCAAATTTAAATCTCGATATAATATGCCGCTCGTATTAAAAAAATTTCGGATTTCCAAGCCACTTTGATTAATAAGTTTTTTCATTTCTTGAAAATCAGGATGATTTTTAACTATATCTCTTAGTTCATAATCAATAAATTTTTTTTCTAAAAAAGATATCGCTTTTTGGCAAGTACTACATTTAGCATAACAATAAATTATTTTTTTCATAAACTTGCTCCTTTTTCAATGTTTTTTGCCGCAGAATAAGCAGTTGATAAAGCTAAAGTAAGATTATACCCTCCTACTGGTCCATGAACGTCTAGTGCCTCCCCAATAAAATAAATTCCTGGGTTTATTTTGGATTCAAATGTAGATGTATTAACATAATTTAAATCCATTCCTCCACCTGTTACATAGGCTTTATCAATATCATTAACTGCTTTAACTTCTAACGAATAATTCTTGATTAAATTAAAAACTTTAGTTATTTCATTTTTAGATAATGATTTTATGAACTTTTGTAAATTTAATTTTTTAACTAAAAATTTACTAAACCTTTTAGTAAAATATTTTTCTAAAAATATTTCAAGATTTAATTCAGAATATTTCTCTAGATTATCAATAAATTCATTAAATTCCAAATTGGGAACTAAATCAATATTAATTGTTTTAGAAGTTGACTTATAAATAAATTCACTAATTTTCATAATTGCTGAGCCGCTTAATCCTTTGTGAGTAAACATTAAGTTTCCCGTTTTTTTGAGTTTACCGTGGCTGATTATTACAGAATCAATTGTTGTTCCTGCTAAGTCCAAATCTTCTTCCAAAATCACTCCTGTATCAGCAGGGAATATCTCCACAACTGGCTGACTTAGCATTTCAGCAAACAATAAATTATCTCCTGTACTACCAGTAATTGGATAGCTTGCCCCCCCAGAAGCAACAATTAAATTTTTACATGTATAAACTGATTTATTAGTGGTAATTTTTTTAATATTACCAGTTTCTATTTTTAAAACTTCTTCATTATAATTTATTTGATGAATATTCCCTGCATTTAATAAAGCATTTAAAATATCTTTAGCTTTATTACTTTTAGGAAATACTTTGTCATCTTCTTCAATTTTTAATTCTACTCCTTGATTTTGAAAAAAATCAAAAATCTCTTGAGGCCCAAATCTATTAATAGAGCTATACAGATATTTCTTGTTGTAATCAACTATTTCTAAAAAAGTATTACTTTCTTTTAAGTTAGTAATATTACAGCGCCCTCCCCCAGTTAAAAGCAACTTTTTCCCTGGAACATTATTTTTTTCTAATACTAATACTTTATTTTTATCCGATAAAATTGCTCGGCACATTAATCCTGCAGGACCTGCTCCTATTATTATACAATCATACATAATTTTTCTAAACTCTTTTCTTAATTATTCATATTAATTATTTCTTATTATTAAGATATCATAAAACTTATGTTTATTCCACAGTATTTTTCGTTAATAATCCTGTACTATTTTCTAAAACGCCATTATAAAAACTAGGGATTTTTCCTTGAATTATTTTGGTTGCGACTAAGACTTCAAAATTAGACTCTATCGTTTCTGATTTAACCGGATATAGCAAACTCTGAGTAATATAAATTTTAATATATAAGTTAATAAGTAGTGTATTAATTCCATAACTAGTTACTTTTGTGTAAACATCACCAATAACATTTTCTAATAAATTAATTTTAACATAAATTTTAGGCCCTAAATTCATTAATAATAAATTATTAGAGGCAACATAATAAGGTACTTTAAGAACTAAATTATCTTGGATTGCAACAGCGCTAGCTGGAAGTGGCTTATTTTTTAAGTCTTTAATTTCTTGTTCTAATTTTCCTTTAACATCTAATAATACTTCATAAGCTTTATCTAATTTAAAGTCAATATCAGTAATTTCATCATCTTTATTTTTGTTGACAATTATTAATTTCTCAACAGTTATTTCTTTTAACTTTTCTCTAGTTAAATTCTTAATAAATAAATCTGTTGTAATTTCTTTTAGTTCTCTTTTAGCAGTCTGCTCAATAGTGAAACTTAATCTATTAACAAAAATAAAAATATAAAAGATTGTATTTATAATAATTGCTAAAATTAATAGAAATATCACTCTATTTAACTTAAACCTTAATTTTTTTCGATATTTAAATTTTCTCATATTATATTATATGAAAAAAAAAGAGCTATATTAAAATAGCCCTAAATCTAAATATTTATTTAATAAGAAAACTGCCAGTGCAATAAGTGAAATAATAAAAATAATTATCAAAACTTTAATTAATATGGAGTTTGATTTAATGTCATTTTGGATTTCTTTAAAGTCTTCATAGTCTTTATCTGTTACCACTAAGTTCCCAGTATAAAAAGTATTTTCTTGTTGCTCAACAGGAGTTATTTTTTCTGTAGCATTAAGATCTAATAAATCCGCAGCTGCATTTCGAGCACTTTCTTTATTTTGAGATTCTAATTGAGTAATAGTATTAATTAAACTCATCAATTCTTCTTTTTCATGTTCTCGATTATTTGTTTTTAAATCTAAATGTTCTAATATATTATTGTTATTTTCATTTATTTTTTTTAGTCTTTCTTTATGATAATCGACATTTTGATTGTTTTTAGCTTTAATTAATATTTCATTAATATCATATTCTTTTGTATCGATAGTTGTAGCTTTTTCAAGTTGATAATCTTCTTCATAATCAATAGCAATAGATTTTCTTCGTGGAATATTGTCTCGATATCTTTTATCAAGCATTTCACGAATTTTATCAACATCAATATTTTGAGCATTTGTTTTTAAAATTGAGACATTTGAATTTAAATCAATTTTGTTATAATCATCTATTTCATTATTTTGATATAAATCAGCATTTTTATCCGTTCTTCTTTTTAATTCTGGGGTCTCAAATTCATATTTATCCATACGTGAACTCATAATATCACCACTCTGATTTAATAATATCACAAAATGTAAACTTTTGGAATATATCTTGCATTATAAATAGTAAAGCTTGTATAATGAATGTGGAGGTCTATATGGAAAAGCTTGAAGTAATAAAAGATAACTGCATAGCCTGTGGTTTATGTATAAGTATGACAAATAATGAAGTTTTTGATGAAGATGATGAGGGAAAAAGTAAGGTTGTTAAACAAGTGATTAATGACGAAATAGTTCAAATTGCGAATATGTGCCCAACTGGAGCAATCATTATCACAAAAGAATAACAAATATCTAGTTTTTCTAGATTTTTTTATCTTATAAAAGACCATTTCAAATTCGAAATGGTCTTTATTTAATGAATTAATTATTTAAAAACCAATGATTCGTTTAGAAGTTTTTCCTAGAACTAATTTCATTTCTGTTTCTTTTTCTTTATGAAATTCTTTTAACTCTCGTTTTTTCATATTAGGCTTAGCGTTTTCTATATCTACAAAAAGAGCTAGCGGCTCAATATTATCTTTTTTGAACCATAACTGTTTTTTAGTAAATACTTCTCTATACTCATCATTTGTATCTTTCATAATGAATTTAACAATTTTTTTGGGCATTGAACACTCTCTTAGAAAAACTACTTTCTCTAAATTGTTACGAATAACAAGCCCAACCCAAAGATTTCTAACTTTCACATTAATCTCCCCTTTTTAATTTTAAAGTTAGGAGATATTCTAACAAAAATAATTAAAAATGTCAATTTAACTATTTTAGACTGTTAACTATTTTAGACTGTAATTATTCTTCAATAAAATTTTTACTTTTATGAGGTTCTTCTAATAACAAGTCTCGATAATCCTGTTGCCTTAAAGCCTCATAAATCATAATAGCTACGGTGTTTGATAAATTAAGAGCTCTAACTTTATCGGTCATTGGGATTCTCATGCACCTATCAATATGAGGTTGTAATAACTCTTTAGGAATACCTGTTGACTCTTTCCCAAATATAAAATAAATATTTTCTTTTTTTGAACTATAGTCAAAACTTGAATGAGGTTTATGACCATATCTTGATAAATAATAAAATGTCCCTTTATTTTTAGAATAGAAATCTGTAATATTTTCATAAAGTTGATATTCACAGTTTTCGATGTAATTAACACCGCTTCTTTTGATACTTTTC